>DATNQR010000694.1:0-17015 GCA_036703905.1 Thermosynechococcaceae cyanobacterium | reverse complement strand
AATCAACTTTTTCAAGAATCATGGGCCACCATGCTATCCACTTGTCACTCTCAGGTCTCGGCTGTTTGCCTGAAGGTAAGCTGGAGATTAAGAAGGTTAAGAAGTCTTTGCAACACTTTAGCAGTTGTTCACGGAATCGTTGGAATAAAGAAACTTGCTGCCGCTTAGGAAGTTGAACAATCCTGAAGCGTTGTCCTGATTCAGTCTATCTTCTCTCCACTCAACACAAAAATAGGAGCCACCGCCACCAGGGTTTGGCTAGTTCCTCGCCGCTCTAGGCGATTGACTGCCGACTGCACAACCTCCACATTACGAACCCGCAATTCAGCAAAGCTCTCTGAGATCTGGTAGAGACTTTCTAGGTTTGCAGCCGTCGCCACAATTCGTCCTTGAGGCTGAAGATACTGCCAAACCTGCTGCAAAATTTCCTTCACCGATCGTCCACCCTCCAAACAAACCCGATGGGGACGATCGAGCAAGCTGGTCAAACATTCGGGGGCACTGCCCTCGATCACTTCAACGTTTGTGACCCCAAAGCGATCGCAGTTTTGCCGAATCAGATTCGCCACCTCTTCATCCCGCTCCACTGCCACAATCCGCCCCTGACAACACAGCAGCGCTGCCTCGATCGAAACTGTTCCTGTGCCCGCTCCAATGTCCCACAGCACAGTATCCGCCTCCAAGCGCAGGTACGACAGAATCAGCAGGCGCGTTTCGCGCGGACTCATAGGAATTCCAGGCAGACGATCGAAGAGATCGTCTGGAATGCCGGGAGTCAGGTAGGGCCAGAGAGGAGAAGGCATGGGGTGGGGAAATGGGGAGGCTGGCTTAGTAAGGAGTCTGGTTAAAAGTTAACAATTTTTAGGGTTTGCAGGGTGGGGTCGGTGCAGCCACTCAAGATGCCACCAGAGGCAAGGACAGTTTGGAGGTGGTGGATCGCCACTTCAGTCACCACTTCCCCTGGCATCAGCACAGGGATGCCGGGCGGATACGGGCAAACGAGTTCGGCGCTGATGCGATCGATCGTCTGAGCAATGGGCAGGGCTTGGGTAGCCGAGAAGAAGGCCTCACGGGGAGTGAGGGCAAAGAGGTGAAAGGGTAGAGGGGTGGAGGCTTGAATTTTGAGTTCTGATTTCTCCGTGTTTTTGGCTCCCCACTTTCCTGCCAGGGCTTGGAATCCTTGCACTAGGCGATCGACATCCTCGCTCGTGTTGCCTAGGCTGAGGATAAAAGTTAGATGGTGAAGCGAGGGAAGTTCAGCTGTCACGCCGCACTGCTCGTGCAGAAATTCATCGGCGCTGTAGCCCGTGAGACCCAGCTCAGAAACGATAACGGTGAGGCGAGTGCGATCAAGCTTGCAAAATCCTGGAGTCACTGCCTGTTCTGGTTGCAGCACCGCGAGCTTAGGAATCTGAGTCAAGCGATCGCGGGCGCAGTCTGATAGGTGCAGGGTGCGCTCCATCAAACTGTGGCCCTGAGTAGCCATCTGTTGGCGGGCAGCATCCAGAGAGGCTAGCAGCAAATAGCTGGGACTGGTGGACTGCACTAACTGAAGCGCACGGGAAATTCGATCGCCCGCTACTCGATCGCCCCGCAGATGCAGCATTGCGGCTTGAGTCATGGCCGCCAGAGTTTTGTGAGTGGACTGCACCACCAAATCAGCCCCAGCCGCAAGGGCTGCGATCGGCAACTCAGGATGAAAGGCGAAATGAGCGCCGTGAGCCTCGTCCACGATCAATGGAATCGAGTGTTGGTGAGCAATTTGGGCGATCGCGGCCACATCACCACCTGCGCCGTGATAGGTGGGATAGACCATGAGCACAGCCTTTGCATCGGGATGCTGCGCCAAGGCACTGCGAACCGCTTCTGGGGTGATGCTGTGGGCCAGGTCAAGCTGACGATCGTACTCCGGCAGCAGAAACACGGGCACTGCGCCAGAGTGGATCAATCCCGCGATCGCCGATTGATGCACATTGCGCGGCATCAAGATCTTGTCCCCCGACCCGCAGGTAGACAAAATCGCCGCGATGATTCCGCTTGTGGAGCCGTTCACCAAAAACCAGGTGCGATCGGCTCCAAAGGCGATCGCCGCGAGTTCTTGGGCAGCTTGAATTGCTCCCTGAGGCGCAAACAAGTTATCTAGTTCTGGCAGCTCCGGCAGGTCAGCCCGAAAAACCTTAGAGCCAAGCAAATCGGTGAGCGATCGATCCACTCCTTGTCCTCGCTTGTGCCCTGGCGTGTAGAACGGTGCGTCGTTTCTCTGAGCGCACTCCTGAAGCGCCTTCACTAGGGGCATGGCAAGCTGGCGACTGAAAAAACTCAAGTCAGGCCCCATAACCTTAGACCTTATCGGTAGTTAAGTTAGCGTGGATGTTTTCTAATTAATCTCCCCATCGTGCCATGCTGTCGTGCGCGCAAGTCCAAACTAAGCCCCACATCCCGTAAAGTCTCACGGACTGCGAGCTGGTGAGTTTGAGCAATTGCTCTGAGTGGACTGAGAAGAGCTTTTTGCTTGTCCTACATATCACAAAAGTTGGACGCACCCGATCGTGTCATACTCTTTAACAGAGATTTTCAGAATTCGCCCCCATGAGTCCTGACCCCCAGGAAACGAACGCTCAATCTACTCCTGCTTCCCTGGATCGCCACGAGTGTCAAGCTTGTGGTTATGTCTACGAGCCGCTCAAAGGGGACAACCAGGGAAAAGTTCCAGCCGGAACCGCCTTTGAAGCTTTGCCTAAAAGCTGGCGCTGTCCGGTCTGCGGAGTGCCTCAGTCTAAATTCAGCAACATTGGAGTTGTTGGATCGCCCTCCGGGTTTAAGGAAAACCTCAAGTATGGCTTCGGAGTCAATACCCTTACGCCTGGACAGAAGAACTTGCTAATTTTTGGAGCGTTGGCGGCGGCATTCTTGCTCTTTCTGAGCCTCTACGGATTGCAGTAACGCCCATTTTCGCTCTCCCCTGAAACCTTGAAAGAGATTCAACTGTGATGAGTTTAGCCACGAAGTTTTTTAAGCGCGTGCTTACCCTAGTGTCGATCGCGCTATTGTGTGCGGGTTGTGCCAACGCTTACCTACCCTCCACCGGAGCGGGTCTGTGGGAAGCAATCTCTCTGCCAACCGAAGCCACTCTTCTAGATATTGGTTTTGCAGAAACTCCCCAACATGGCTGGCTGGTGGGAACCAACTCGACCCTGATGGAAACAGAGGACGGAGGCAAAAACTGGCAGCCGCAAAAGCTGGAGCTTGACCAGAACTATCGGTTTTCCTCAGTCAGTTTTGACGGCAAAGAAGGCTGGATTGTTGGGCAACCTTCGATCCTGCTGCACACAACGGACGCAGGGAAATCTTGGTCACGTGTGCCCTTGAGCGAGAAGCTACCCGGTGCACCTAATACTGTATTGGCGCTGAAGCCTCAGTCGGCTGAGATGACCACAACGATCGGCGCGATCTACCGCACGGTAGATGGGGGCAAAAACTGGAAGGCGATGGTGGAAGAAGCCGTTGGGGTAATTCGGAATATTTCACGATCAAAGGACGGCAAATACGTGGCCGTCTCCTCCCGTGGCAATTTCTACTCCATCTGGGCTCCTGGCATGGAAGCTTGGGAACCTCACAATCGCAATAGTTCTCGGCGCTTGCAAAACATGGGCTTCACAGCAGACGGCCGCCTATGGCTGCTGGCACGGGGTGGGCAACTCCAGTTCAGCGACGTAACGGAAGCCGATGCTTGGAGTGACCCAATCAACCCGGAATTCGCAACCAGTTGGGGTCTACTGGATCTGGCCTACCGCACCCCCGACGAGATCTGGGTAGCTGGTGGCAGTGGCAATTTGTTACGGAGTGTGGATGCAGGCAAAACCTGGGAAAAAGAGAGAGGGGTAGAGAATTTTCCGTCTAATCTCTACAAGATTGTCTTCATTAACCCAGAAGAAGGATTCATTCTGGGGCAGCGAGGAAATCTGCTGCGCTACACAGGCTCGGCTCAGTCAGCTTAAAGAAAGAAGTAGCGAGTTAGAGGAAAAAATAGCGAGGGGATTCTGAGAAATGAAGGCGGGTAAGGGGAAGAATCTGAGAGCCATGCCTTAAAACTTCACCCTTTGTCATCTATGATAAGAAGTAGGATTTTGATCGTCGATCGTGGAGGAATCTAAATGGCAGGTACAACTGGAGAACGCCCATTTGGCGACATTATTACAAGTGTTCGCTACTGGATTATTCATAGCATTACTATTCCCGCTTTGTTTGTAGCTGGCTGGCTGTTTGTCGCTACAGGTTTAGCCTATGACGTGTTTGGCACTCCTCGCCCCAACGAGTACTATCCGGCTTCAAGACAGACGGCTCCTATCATCAGCGATCGATTCGAGTCTAAGCAGCAAATTGAAGACTTTCTTGCCAAGTAGTTTCTAGTCAATCTGTAGAACCATGACTTCAAATACTCCGAATCAACCTGTTTCTTATCCTATTTTCACTGTTCGGTGGTTGGCAGTTCACACCCTAGCGGTGCCAACGGTTTTCTTCCTGGGCGCGATCGCTTCAATGCAGTTTATTCAACGGTAATCACCATGATTAGAGGAACCCCCAACCCCAACAAGCAGCCCGTAGAGTTGAACCGGACTTCACTCTACCTCGGATTGCTGTTGGTCTTCGTTCTCGGTCTTCTGTTTTCTAGCTACTTCTTTAACTAGAGAGTAGCAAACAACTTTGTTGTGCGAAGCGCGATCGAGTTGCTCTGAATTTTGAGTTGAAGTTTCAGAATCATGAGGTGAGTTTCGTGTCTAGCTCTGGAAGAATTCCTTTGTGGATTGTTGCGACGGTTGCTGGTCTTGGCGTAATTGCTGTAGTAAGCC
Source organism: Thermosynechococcaceae cyanobacterium (assembly GCA_036703905.1). Lineage (GTDB taxonomy): Bacteria > Cyanobacteriota > Cyanobacteriia > Leptolyngbyales > Leptolyngbyaceae > DATNQR01. The sequence continues at coordinate 12,165 of DATNQR010000694.1, read as the reverse complement.
TTTTCTTCTACGGGGCTTACGCAGGTATAGGTTCTTCTCAATAACACGCTTCTCAAGAGTATTAGTCTTGAGTTTTTGTTTCCATCAGGAACTCAAGACTAATATTTGACTGCTTCCAAGCAGAGATGCCTATATATAAAAGTTTCTAGTAAAAAACCGCCCATTACAGGCGGTTTTTTATTGCAATCAAATTAGGGACTTAAGCAAAACTGCTCTAGATTCCAGTAGGATCTTCGCGCTCAATATAGAGAAACAGAAGTCCAAAGACCACTGCTGGCACAAGCCAGGTTGTCACAGGAACGAGAATCCAGGGCAAGAACGAAGCTGCATAGGAGCCTGTCATATTACGCTTTCCTATCTCAGGTTTAGATGATTCCAATTGTGACTCTACTGCGATCGGGGGGACAGTTGCTAGTTTCTAAAAATTCTTAACAGTCCTCCACAAACACCTTTTTCCTTCACCAGCAACTCACACCTCGAAATCGCTCAAAGACAGAGTAGGAAGGTTGGGCGGAACGACAGCGCGATCGACCGTCACCTTGCGGCTCTCTCGCTGGGTCTGCACCTCCACAGCGATCGCCTCAAACTGAACATCCAGGCTACCTAAGGGAACCATCAGTTGCGTTGTCGCTTCCAAAGCATCGTGCCCGTTGGGCAGCAGATCCATGAGCCAGCGCGGCCCCTCCAACAGCGATCGAGTTTGACGATCGCTGATCCACAGCTTGACGTAGAGCCGGGGCAGCAAGCTGGGCAACCGGACGCGGACATTCACTGGCTTCCCAGCCACCAACTCTCCAGTGGTAACGTGTAGATCGGGAGTTGGAACGGGTTCGTCTGCTGATAGCACTAGCGGATTCGGCAGTTCTGTGACCTGCGCCCAGACAGTCGATGCTTTAGGGTCAATTCTCCGATTTCGGGTCAGTGAGGGTGCGTCCGCTGCGACCACTTCCTCCTCCGCCAAACATTCAGCCACTTCGCTCAGGCTTGCAGGGCTGCTCCAGGTGAGGCCGTTGCCCGAAACTGGATACACCTGCCCTGAACCTCCCTCAATCACCAACGCACTGAGACGGCTCAAGAAGCGACTATGCAGATTGAGCGCTCGAAAGGCAGCGTGATCTAGAGAAGTTTCCTCGATCGCCTCATCAGGTGCCTCAGTTGTCTCCCTAGCGTCGGCGGTCAGGGATTCTATCACTGGATCTGAGACTTCCAGATCTGAGACTCCCAGATCTGCGACTTCTGTAGCGTCCTCTTTCAGGTCAGTTTCCGGACTCTCCTCAACGATCGGACTAGAGCCTGAAGCGATGGCAGGGCCTTCAGTGGCTTCCGTAGCTTCAGATGTTGCACTGGGCCCGATCAGTTCCTCATTCTCTGAAGTAACCTTCGGAAGGGTTTCCTTGGGAGCGGCGGCGAAGTCTGGTAGATGCAAGGACTGATCACGGGAGGAAACTTCCGGTTGATAGAGTTGGGGCGGAAGCGGCTGACCATGCAGAGAGTAGCTTTGAGCGATCGGTTTCGGTTCACGCTCAGGAGCCAGGAACGAGAGATCCAGCGAAAGGGCGCTATTTTGCAGGGCTTGCGCCCCAACTCCTCCCTCAAGTTCTGGCCCATTGTTGAGGCGAGTCAGTTCTTGCACCAGCTCGATCGGGTTAACAGTAATGGTGAAAGTCTGAGTTGCCAGCACTTGCAGAGTTCTGCTTGCTTCTGAGAAGCCACAAAGTTGGACTTCACCCAGGAGTAGCCGAGTGGTCAAATGGTCGGGCAGGCTGAAGGTCAAGCTAAACCCTGGAGTTGCTTCAGTCAGAGGTTGATGCTGACTGACCAGCACCTCTAAACTCTGGGGATCGCGCAGGTAGAGCCACAGCGATCGCGGCTGGAGCCTGGACGACAGCGAATTTCCGGTGGAGTCCCAGGGGTCAGGAATTTCTGGCACTACCGATCGATCCTGCGGCTGACCTGAAACTACGCCAGTCAGAGTTAGTGTCTCTGCCTGGTAGACAACGAAGGACACCTGATCCAGCTTCAGAGAGAAGGGAGATGGAGGGGGAGCAGGAGCCTCGGATTGCTCGGTCGATCTCGACAGGTTGGAGAAAGAAGGCGATCGCACCCACGGCTCTGGCAGATCCATCAGGTCAAGTTCCTGCATCACTTCATTGATCAACTCGTCGGACAGTTGCTCAGTCAGTTGCCACAGTTCCTCAGCCGCAGTACTAGAGGCGGACTCGCTGCCTCTAGGGGAAGATTCGCTATTTTCTGGAGAAACAAAAGTCGCTTGGGGAGCAGCGATCGCTGGATCGGAACTTGGGGTTGTGGCGGGTTCAAAAACTTCTGTCGGTTTTTCCTGAAGTCTTTCAGAGACGGGCGTGGGCGCGACGAGATCAGATTCTCCTGACAAGGTTTCCAAAGAAACGGGTTCTAAAGAAACGGGTATGGATGGTGCAGGCTGCTCAACGATCGCTGGCTCCGGGGATGCAGGCGATCGAGGACTAGATACCTCATCAGAAGCTCCCTCTGACCAGTCCGGCTCCCAGTCCTCTGCTTCAGCTTCCTGAGCCAGCACCTCAAGCTGTACGACTTGTTGCCAGGGCTTCACCAACTCCGACATCAAATCCCCAGGGCCGCAGTGGAAGCCCCAAGTTCCGGGTTCCAGTCGCGTGTAGGGAATCAACACCATGAGTCCGTCTGAATTCGTGCGGCTCGATCGCTTCTGTACTCGTCGTTTGGGAGGAGTGGCTGCGGTGGCAAGATGACTGATGTGGATGGCTACATCTGTATTGGGTTGGCTGGAGCGCACCACAATTCGATAGCGTCCCTCCAAAATTTCAGCGCGTGAATCCAGGGGCAACCAGGAGCGATCGCCGTCTTTCTGAAGCAAAAATTCCCAGTGTTCCATCTCAACCTCTTGGGGAGCCGCTAGGTTCACAGCTTGTCATCCGGTAAGTGAGCAATTCGGGATCAAAATAAACCCCGCTTAAAGGCTGTAATGATACCTAAAGACGGGCAGTTTGGGCGAGTTTTTTACAATCTGTTCCACTCAATGCTCTTTACCGGAATTGGATCGAGAGGAGGATAGGTTTTCTCAGGAAATTAAGGGGTTTTGACGTTCAGGATACGCTCCTGAGAGCAAAGAAAACTCAAAAGACAGACCCGGTAATCGTTTCCCGTAAGTCTACGGTTAGCCGATCGTCGGAATTCGCCTCAAAAACCCTCTATTACTACTGGGGAAATATGGCAAGAATTAATAATATTTTTTAATATGGAGTCACAGAAGTTAACCAGCTCTGCTATTCAACTTCTTGAGCCACGGTTTCTGCTGTCTCTGTCGAACTAACCCGCGCAAGGCGGCTTGCCCAGTTAACTTTTGCCAACCCAAGGGCTGAAATCATGAACGATAAGCGATCGCACATCCATCCTTTTCGGGGGAACTTGAAGCAGGGTATCTGGCTGCTGGGCGTTTCCTCCTGGCTATTTGGGATCACCGATCGCAGCATTGCCTCATTCTCTGATGGCTACCTGTCACCATCGGATGTCGGCCAGTTGCTTACTGCATCCTTCTTCTTCATCAGTTGGCTGTTGCTGAAGCCAGGTCAGCGTTTGCAGCCCTCCAGCGAGGCTGCTAAGGAGTAGCTTCCAGCAGTTGCCCTGCCTTAACTGAGAAGATTTGAGATGAGTGCAGCCATTGAGCGTCGAAAGCGCCTAGATGAGTTGTTGTGATCAGGGTTTGGAATCGATCTTGAATAGTCTCCAGAAGTTGGTTCTGGCGGCTCAAGTCCAGTTCCGCTAGCACATCATCCAGCAGCAGCAGGGGTGGCTCACCAATCACATCCTCAATCAGCTTCAGTTCTGCCAGCTTCAATGCCAGAACTAGCGTGCGCTGCTGCCCTTGGGAGCCATATTGTCGCGCTGAGGTGTGGTTGATGGTGAACTCAATTTCATCGCGGTGCGGCCCCACTAAAGTTGTGTTTTGGTAGCGCTCAGCGATCGCCCGTGCCTGTAAGCGCTCCAAGAAAGCTTGCCGCACGGCTTCCGGTTCGTCTGGTTCAGCAGAAACGTTGGGCGCGTAGGCAATTTCCAGCTTCTCCAAGCTGCCGCTAATGGCCTGATGCCACTGGTTGGCCAGGGGCGCAAGTCGCTTCAGGACTCGGTTACGCCGACGAATTATGCGAGTTCCAGCCGTTACCAATTGGGCATCCCATAGAGCCAGTTCGTTGGGCGAAGAAGCATAGGATTGACCGTCTGATTCCGCCACCCGCCAGCGATCGCCCTCTGGAGTTGCTTCGGGCTGTTCTCGACGCAGTAAAGCGTTCCGCTGACGCAATACCTGATGATACTGCTGCAAAATTGAGGCGTAGACGGGTTCTAGCTGAACCAATAGTCCATCAATCCAGGCACGGCGGTATTCTGGACTGCCGCGCACCAGATCGAGATCCAGGCTGGAGAACTGCACGGCGTTTAGGGTTCCCAAGAAATCAACATGGCGGCGCAGAGGCTCACCATTCAGGGCCACCACACGACGACTGCTGCTACGGAAGGTCAGGGATAGCTGTGCGGCGCTTAAATCTCGTTCCAAATGCCCAGTGATTTGAGCGATCGTCTCGCTTTCCCGAATCAAATCCCGATCGCGGGGGGTACGGTGCGATCGCAGCGTAGACAGCAGTTCCACTGCCTCCAGCAGATTTGACTTGCCCTGAGCGTTGTTGCCCACCAAAATTGTTTTTGCAGCCCCAAACTCCACCTGCTGATCTCGGTAGTTGCGAAAATTGCGGAGGTGGAGAGATTTGAGGAACATGGAAAAAGCTTGAGTTGTGAGTGTTGAATGATGAGGGAAATCGATCGATTCAAACTCAAATCTCAGAAGTATAGCTGCGGACAGACAGCTTAGGACATTGGGTTTGAAGGGGCTTGGAGGCGATCCTCAGCTAGGGCTTCACCCCAAGCCCCGTTCTGACCTATGAAGCTATGGTCACAGTTAAGTGATAAACAAAACCCTCGTTCCCTACGCTTCTCTCGAAGAAAAGAGGGTGAGGGTAGTTTAAGCATCTCACAGTTAACTAAGAGGATGTCTGGAAGCTCTGCTGTCTCTGGCAAAGTGCGAAAGCTTCTCCTAAATCTCTCCGCATCACTTCAACGTTTCCGCAGGCTGAACCAGCGAAACGCCAGCTTCTCCAGTTCCACCCAGACAAACATAAGAGCGCTGAAACCGAAGCAAACGCCAAGCTCAAATAAGCTGAGGCTGTGAGTACCAAAGAAGGAACGCAGGAAGGGAACGTAGATCAGAAGTAGCTGCAAGAGGGTCGTCAGGATAACGGCACCCCAGAGGAAAGGGTTGGTTAGAGGATTGAGTTCCAGGGTCAGGCGGGAGTTCGATCGAATTGCTATTGCGTGACCCATCTGAGCAATACAGAGCATCGTGAACACCATCGTTTTCCAGCGATCGCCCGTCGGATCTTCGGCGGTGAGGTTGGCAGGAGTGTGAGTATAGCCATACGACCAGGCCATCAAGCTGATGGCCAGAATCGCCAGAATGATTCCAATCCGAATCATGTAAGATCCTAGTCCACGGGCAAAAATGCTCTCCTGAGGATCATGGGGATCGCGGTTCATCACATTAGGTTCGGCGGGTTCCACGGCCAGCGCTAGGGCAGGCAAGCCGTCTGTCACCAAGTTCATCCATAGAATTTGGAGTGGACTGAGGGGAACACCGCCCAAGCCGAGCAAAGGAGCAGCAGCGATCGTGAGCAGTTCGCCAATGTTGCTACCCAGGATGTACTTGATGAAGCGGCGAATGTTGGTGTAGACCACACGACCTTCTTCGACCGCGGCAACGATCGTGGCGAAGTTGTCGTCCAGCAGCACCATATCGCTGGCATCTTTGCTCACATCTGTGCCTGTGATCCCCATAGCAATGCCAATGTCGGCTTGCTTGAGGGCAGGCGCATCGTTCACGCCATCCCCAGTCATGGCGGTTACTTGGTTTTGACTCTGAAGAATCTGGACAATTCGCAGCTTGTGTTCGGGAGCCACACGGGCGAAAACGCTGACGTTTGCGACTTGTTCCGCCAGTTCTTCCGGGGTGAGTTTTTCTAGTTCTCGCCCAGTCAAAGCTCGATCGTCGGGTCTGGCAATGCCCAGATCCTCAGCAACGGCACGGGCGGTGAGTTGGTGATCCCCAGTGATCATAATGGGGCGAATCCCAGCCGATCGACAACGAGCCACTGCCTCTCGCACCTCTGGTCGGGGGGCATCCAGCATTCCTGTTAGTCCCAACCAAACTAGCTCTTGCTCCGAGGTTTCGTCGGAACCTTCGGGAGGAATATCTGTCAGAGGCTTGCAGGCAAACCCCAACACTCGCAAGCCTCTAGCAGCCATCTGGTTGTTCTGTGCCAGAATGCGGCCGCGTTGCTCCTCAGTAATAGGCTGGGCTGCATCACCCACCTGAATTTGAGTACAACGCTCCAGCACGAGTTCCGGCGATCCTTTGGTGAACATCATGTAGCCTGACGCTGCTGTACCCACCGGATTGCCCTCTGCCACCTGAGTGATCACGCTCATGCGCTTGCGCTCAGAGGAAAAGGGAAACTCAGCTACACGGGGCAAACGACTGCGCCACTGATCCTGCTCAAATCCCGCTTTACCTGACAGGGAAAGCAACGCGCCCTCGGTGGGGTCGCCTAAAATTCCCCACTGATTTCCTTCCTGCTGCAACACGGAATCGTTGCAGACCGTACAGGCAGTGAGCAGATTCAGTAGTTCGGGTTGATCCTGGGGGACGATCGTTTCTGTGGCTCCCTCCTCTGCAGAAGAAAACTCACCCCTCGGCTCGTAGCCTTCTCCACCGACCCGCAGAGCGGAGTTACTAGTGTAAACCCACTGCACCACCATTTTGTTCTGGGTCAGGGTTCCAGTCTTGTCTGAGCAAATCGTTGTGACTGATCCCAAAGTTTCCACAGCAGGGAGCTTGCGGATCAGGGCATGTCGCTTCACCATGCGCTGAGTTCCCAAAGCCAGAGTTACGGTGATGACGGCAGGCAAGCCTTCCGGCACGATCGCCACCGCCATACTCAGAGACACTTCCAGATACTCCTTACCCACATCGCTCAGAGCGACATCCAACAGTGCCCGACCCGTTCTGATGACTTCGTAGCCAATACCGCCGACCACCACCAGCGCCACCAGCGCCAGGGCCCCCGTTACCAGGGTTTTGCTGAGATGATCCATGCGTTGCTGCAATGGGGTCGGCTCAGATTCTACGGACTGAAGCATCGTGGCAATTCGCCCTAGCTCTGTGCCCATCCCTGTCCCCGTTACCACCACGGTTCCCCGGCCCTGCACCACCTCGGTTCCCTGGTAGACCAAGTTGACACGATCGCCCAGCGCCGTATCCTCTGGCAGTACCTGATTCACCTGCTTGTTGACTGCGTTTGCTTCTCCCGTCAACGCAGATTCTCGCACTTGCAAATTTGCCGCTTCTACCAAGCGCCCGTCTGCTGCCACCTGCACCCCTGCTTCCAGCAACATCACATCGCCTGGAACCAGTTCCTTCGAGTCCACTTCGGTGGTCTTGTTATCCCGAATGACCCGCACTCTAGAAGATGCCAGACGTTTGAGAGCGGCCAGGTCTTTTTCGGCTTTGCTTTCCTGAAAGTAGCCCAGCAGACCGTTGAGGATAACGATCGCCAAAATTGCGATCGTGTCTTTAAAGGGAATTTCCCCCGGCTTCAGCTTGCCCGCCTGTAGATCAGTGAAGTCCAAAAACCCAGAAACCAACGCCACCACGACCAACAAGATCAGCATGATGTTGGTGAACTGATCTAGCAAAATCCTCCACGCGCCCCGTCCGGCCGCTTCTACCAGCTCGTTTGTACCGTAGCGCTCTAGGTTAGCTTTAACTTGCTGGGCAGTCAGCCCTCTTTGGCGATCGCTCTGAAGCTGCTGTAAGGTGCTTTCCGTATCAAGAGTGTGCCAGTGTAAAGCTGGAGCGGTGGGGGTGGAATTTGCAGTCATAGTAAGGCTACCTGGAGAGTGCTATAACACCTATAGCACCTGATCATAGAGCCAAATCCCTTCTTTGGCACTATTAAATAGTATTAATCTATTAAGTAGTATTAATCTATGAGTGTTCCTCAACGGCATCGAGTCGAGGGTGATTAAGTCAAAAGCTGTCGAGCTGAAGGTGTTGGGTGAAGAGAAGCCTGATTTAAAAGATGGCGGCGAATCCGTTCATTCCGCAAAATCTAGTGGGACGACAGGCAGAACTGCATCAGATCTGCCAGATTTTGGCGACGGATGGTGACTTGATGCTGGCGGGCGTACCTGGAAGCGGCCGTCGATCGCTCCTGCGGTATGCAGCCAAGGTGGTAGGTTCTCGCATCGTGGAAATTGACTGCCTGCGGGCAACTGACAATCACCGCTTCCTGCAACTGCTAGCAGAAAATATCCTGGCAGCCTTCCGCGCCCCTGCGGAACAAGCCTTGATTGAACAGTGGAGTGTCGGGCAACTGCTGACGCTGCACCGTGACCCCGATGGACAAGCACGGCTCACTTGGTCGGTTTCTAGGGATGATTGGCTGATCTTCCAGGCATTGCTGACCCTGCCCCAAGTGATGGCAGAGTTGCTGGACTGCCGCGTTGTTCTGGTATTCCAAAATTTCCCCCACATCCGATCGTGGGATCGCTCTGAGAAGTGGCAAACCTATCTGCGGGACGAAATCCAGCACCAGAGTCGAGTCAGCTATGCACTGATTGCGACAGTTGCAGAACGCTGGGTTCAGCACACCAATATGCAAGTGGTTTTTCTGGGCCCGCTCAAGAATGAAGATCTGTACCCGTGGATTACCCAAACTCTGGCTGCCGCAGAGCTGGAGTTTGAGCCGCAGCACGCCCTTCCTTTGTTTCTGAAGTACGTGCAGGGACACATGGGAGACGCGATCGCCTTAGCTCGCCGGATCTGGCTCGATCGACAAGCCACGCTGGTCGAGCCTACCGAGCCTGTGCAATCCCACCAGGTTCATCAGAGCGCTCTGTTCCTGGTTGAAGACCTTTCCTTTACCTTCGAGTCGTTGATTTTGCTGCTGCCGCCCAGCCAGGTTCGCGTCCTTGAAAGCCTTGCCCTCGACCCTACTACCAGCCCCCATTCCCGCGAGTACATCCAGAAACACCAGCTATCCAGAGGTGGAGGCTTACAGGGAGCGCTAGCCAGCCTAGAGCAGAAGGGCTTGGTCTACGGCTCAGAGTACGGCTACCGCATCGCCTTACCGCTTCTAGGCTTCTGGCTGAAGCACTGGCTGGCTTGACTCAGCAGTTTGGAAAATACTACAGGTTGGAAAGTACTACAGGTCTAGACAGGCAGCGCAGGACATTGGGTTTGAAGGGGGTGTGGAGCGTTGCCTCCAGTCAGGGGTTTCACACCTGTACCGCGTCCTAAACCATGAGGCTATGGCTATAGCCCCACCGAAGAAAAATATGAGAAGACTGTGTAAAGCTTTCAAGAACTTCGGGAAACACGGTTGCGATCCTATTGGAGTTCAAGCTTTAGTTTACATAACCGCTTGCAGCACTACTTGAATCACTCCAACGAGTGATTAGCAGGCTCAGGGCAGTCGTCCCAAGTGTAGATTCATTCTCATCAGGGTTTTGGGTTTGACGGTTAGACGCTGTTTGTTAGTGCAAAAGTTAGTTTCCCTATATAGAAGTCAATGTCACATTTTAAGCACTCTTCAACTCCTGATCTCCGTACCCTCAGCTTCCTGGAAGAGAATCCGTCTCTCTCAGAATCTCTGCTTGCAGACGGTCACAACCTGAATCAGGTTGTCACTCTGATTCAACCCGTGCTTCAAGCTCCTGAACGATGCGAAATCAGTTCGCTCTACATCCAGGCAGTCAGTACCGGCCGAACCGCTTTCTTGACAACAAATTTGCTAGACAGTTGCCAAACCCACGTTACCGATAGCGGTACAAGTTGGCTACTGGGACGCGACCTTACTTGCGCGATCGCCCTGCAAAATTCTTCCATCTCCCGATGTCATGCCGTCATCGCTCACTGTGTCGAGCGGGGTTTCTCAATCATGGATGTGGGCAGCAGCAACGGTACTTTTGTTAACCGTCGGCGCTTGCGTCCACAAGATCCTCGCTTCCTCAAAGATGGCGACCTAGTTGAACTGAGCAACCTGCGGATTGAGTTCTTTGTTACAGGTTGCCCTTCAGAAGTGATGTACCAGGAGACGCTGGTTTAAGTGCATTCCTCACTCAATAGTTCTTTCGCCTTGTTCTAGGGAGAGCGATCGTCTCTCGTCCCAAATCTTCTACAACCCCAGATCCACAGCAACTCGGTGAGCGCAGGCAAACCCAGAAAAGGCGACAGCATTCAGCCCCTGACCAGGAAAAGTGCTGTCCCCCACGCAGTACAACCCAGGAACAGCAGTGCGATTGAAGGGCATTCCCAGCAACCCCAGCAGGCGACGGGCCGGAATGGGGCCGTAAGTGCCATCCTGTCGACCCAAAAAGCGACGGTGAGTACGGGGAGTGCCGACTTCTTGATAGTCCACATGGGCAGAGAGATGGGGAAAGATTCGCTCCAGTCGATGGATCAGGCGATCGGCAGCATCAGCCTTACGCTGTTCGTACTCTTTTGAAGAAAGCAGTTGCCAATCTTCAATCCAGCTTGGGGTGAAGGTATGGATGATGTGGCGATCGGGCGGGGCCAGAGTGGGATCGAGCAAGGTTGGGATGGAGACAAAAATTGTGCTTTCTGGAGCTTCCATGCGGCTCCAGTCTTCCAGCAGAATGTGGTGACATTCGGTTCCCGTTGGCAATGCCTCAGCTTTTACGCCCAAGTGCAGACTGAGAAAACTGGGAGATTTGCGGTAGCGTTTTTGCCACTTCCGCTCGAAGGTTGGCAGCTGTTCCGCAGGCAAGAGGTTTTCAAAAGTATCCCAGCGTGTAGCGTTGGAGATAATACGCTTAGCCCGCAAAACCTCACCCGTCGCCAATTGCACCCCGATCGCCCGATCGTTCTCTTGCAGAATTTGCGTCACCCTAGATTTGTAGCGAATTTGTCCACCGTGGTTCTCCAGCCCGTCCACCAGCTTTTGAGCAATCTGACCCACGCCGCCTTTGGGATAGTTGATACCGCCGTAGTGTCGATCGCTGAATACCATCCCGGCATTGATCATTGGCGTAAGATCGGCGGGAACAACTGACCAGCAGTAGCACTCCATGTCGATGAACTTCAGCAGATCGGGATCTTGAATATAGCGACGGGCCAGATCGCCCACGTTCTGGGGCAAATACTTGACCAGACCCAGACAGGCCAAAGGATGCTGAAAAAATACGCGGGTCAGGTAGCGCGGCTCCTCCAGAGAGAGCAGATCCATCGCGTTTAGACAGTTGAACACCTTCCAGCACTCGTCATAGAAGCGGCGAATTCCCGTAGCTTCGTGGGGGAAGTAAGCAATGAGTTCTTCCAAGAACTTCTCGTAGTCTCGATGAACTTTCAGGTCTAGGTGGTTGGGTAAGTGATAGTGGATTTGAACTGGATCAGGGATCGTCTCCAGATGTTGTCCCACCGCTTGCAGGGCACGGGTTAGCAGATTGGTTGTGCCACGATCGCCAAACCCAAAGATCATGGATGCGCCCACATCAAACCGGTAGCCCGATCGCTCAAAATAGCCCGCACTGCCCCCCGGAATCAGGTAGCGCTCCAGCAGCAGCACCCGTGCGCCTTTCGCCGCCAGTTGAGTTGCCGTCACTAACCCGCCAATACCTGAGCCAATGACGATCGCATCCAGGTCGGGGAGCTCCTCAGAGGCGATCGCGGGTTGTGAACTGAATTTTGAACCAGGCTGACTTGAAACGGACATGGAGCCTTTCTCAACACGGCTCTCTCAGTGTATCTGCTGGAAGGGTTGGATTTCGCAGCCCCCAAGAAAGGGAAAGATTTGCTGCTGACCTATCTCACCTGCGGTTCTCCTCTCTGAAGAGAACACTGAAACCTACTGTCTGTAATCAGCCTGTAATCAGCTTCGTTGAATTGAGGAACTAGGGTCATTCATCCCAGCATTCAGCAACACTCAATACTCTTCATTGATGGCAAGGATTCTGATCTCAAGCTTCCTAGCAAAGCCGAAGATCTGGCTGTACATCTAACCATGATTCAGCAAATGACTCTTT
>DATNQR010000693.1:0-4257 GCA_036703905.1 Thermosynechococcaceae cyanobacterium | reverse complement strand
CAACTGTGAAGCAAGGCAAGCGATCGATAAAGAGAGTGAAGAAGCACCCCAGTCTCGGCACAAACAGCCCAGTTGAGATGTTACAGAGCTAGAACGTAGAGCCAGCTTGAAACAGAGACTAAGTTGCCTGCTCGCCCCGTGTCGAGTTTCAGGATATTTGTCGTCGTCTCAGGGTAAATTTCGCGTATTTCGAGAGACTAGAACGCTTGCTGGGCATAAGTTTGAGGCAAAAGTAGTACAGTTTAGAAAGGTTGAGACGCACGTCTCAAGATCGTTGTCGTAAAATTCAGGGTAGAAAATCTCAAGCTAAAAGTCTGGTTTGCGGAGAGAACAGCCTGAAATTAAGCGAGGAAAACCAGACAGGGTAACCCTGAGCGCGAAGATTGAGCCAAAACCTTCCGTCTCAAGTAAAATGACGGAGCAGCGACAGGGCGTCCCGCGCATGAACCCGTGCCCCCCAGAGTCCCCTCCCCCTTCTGCCAACGAAATCTCCAGTGGTGAAATCCCCGCGCCGGTGCAAGCGCGAGTGCGTGCGCTGGAAAGCCTAGAAGCGTGCCGGGATCGAGCCACCTACCTGGCACGGCAACGGGAAGTAGCGCGAGAACTGGGCATGAGCCTGCGTAACGTGCAGCGACTGGTCAGCAAATGGCGCAGCGAGGGCATCGGGGCCCTGAGGCGCAAAGCGCGGTCGGATCGGGGAGAGATGCAAGTGAGCGGCGAGTGGCAAGCATACATCGTGCAAACCTATCGCGCCGGAAATCGAGGAGGACGGCGGATGAGCCGGGCCCAAGTGAGTGTGCGAGTGCAAGCGCGGGCGCAAGAACAAGGACAGAGTAGGTACCCCAGCCGTGCCAGCGTCTACCGAGTTTTAGAGCGCGAAATCGAGCGCAGCGCGCAACAGCAACGGCAACGGTCGATCGGCTGGAGTAGGGAAGCCCTGACCCTGAGAACCCGTGATGGGCTAGAAATCCAGGTGACTCATAGCAATCAAGTATGGCAGTGTGACCACACCAAGCTAGACGTGCTTGTGGTTGATCCAAGCGGAGCCAACCTAGGGCGACCGTGGTTAAGCACGGTGATTGATACCTATTCGCGGTGCATGATTGGGATGCATCTAGGCATGGAAGCACCGAGCGCAGTTGTGGTGTGTTTGGCGTTACGTCACGCCATCCTGCCCAAACAATACAGCAGCAGCTATGAGTTGACCCAAGCGTGGGGAACCTACGGCATCCCCCAGTACCTGTACACTGACGGCGGCAAAGACTTCAGTTCCAAACATCTAGAGCAAGTGTGCAATGAACTCAAAATCGTCCTGTGCCAGCGTCGCTACCCCGCCGAAGGGGGCATCGTCGAGCGACCCTTCGGCACCTTAAACAGCGAGCTCCTGAGCAGCCTGCCTGGGTATACCGGTAGTCACGTCAAGCAACGGCCCAAACAAGCCGAAAGCGCCGCCAGCCTCACCCTAGAAGCCCTCGAAAAGCACCTCGTCCGCTACCTCGTCGAGCGGTACAACCCCAGCCTGGATGCCCGCAACCCTGACCAGAGCCGCGCCGGTCGGTGGGAAAATGGATTGCTGGGCGTGCCCCGCTTGCTGGGCGAACGCGAACTTGACCTGTGCTTGATGCGGCGGGATCGGCGAGTCATCTACCGAGGCGGATACATCCAATTTGCCAACCTCAGCTATCAGGGAGAACACCTGGCGGGCTATGCGGGAGAGTCCGTCGTCCTGCGCTATAACCCCCGCGACATCACCAGCGTCTTGATTTACCAAGAAAAAGCCGGGAGCGAACACTTCCTGAGCCGGGCCCACGCGCTCGGACTGGAAACCGAACGACTAGCCTATGCCGAAGCCCAAGCGATGAGTCGGCGCATCCGGGCCGCCGGGCGCGCCATCAGCAACCCGTCCATCTTGCAAGAAGTGCAACGGCGTGACCAGGAAGTGAACCAACAACGCCGAGCGCGCCAATCGCCCCGTCCCCGTGCCGCGAAACCAGACCTGATTGCCCCTGATACTTCAACCCCCGCTTCCCTCCCCAGCCCCTGTGACCCGCCGCCGGAAGCCCCAGAACCTCCGCCTGTGCCCCCCACCCGTCCCGTGCCCAATGTAGTGGTGTACGACTACGAAGAGTTGAAGCGTAACTATGGAAAATGGTAATGACCTAGATGATGGTGTCCGGCAACTCCTAATCGAACGACTCCAGAAGCGGAGTATCGTCGAACTCGAACAAGTGCAACGGTTTCACGAATGGCTCGACGGCAAACGACTGTCTCGGCAAGCGTGTCGAGTGATCGGCGACTCCCGCACCGGCAAGACCCTCTCTTGTGAAGCCTACCAACTCAAACATCCCCCCAACTTGAGTGGAGGCAGTCCCCCCCTGATGCCGATCGTCTACTGGCAAGCCGCGCCCGAAAGTAGCAACCGGGACTTATTCGCTGGACTCTTAGACGGACTGCAATACCAAATCACCCGTGGCACCCTGAGTGAACTGCGCGAACGAGTCTATCGCCTCTTAAAAGCCTGCCAAGTCGAAATGCTGATCGTCGATGAAGCCCACCGCCTGCGCCCCAAAGCCTTATCAGAACTGCAAGACATCCTGGATAAACTGCAACTGGCGATCGTCCTGGTTGGCACAGACCGGCTCAACGCGGTGATTAGACGCGACGAACAAGTCGAGCGGCGCTTCATCGCCAGTCACCACTACGATCGCCTCAGCGCCGCCCAACTGATTGAAACCAGCGCCATCTGGGAAACCCATGTGCTGAAACTGCCGCAAGCCTCCCACCTAAGCAGCGTCAAAGTCCAAAAGCTGCTTGCCCCTGCCACAGGAGGCTACATCGGACTCCTGGATCGAATCTTGCGAGAAGCCGCCGTGCGATCCCTACGCCTAGGCCAGTCCCGGATTGAATTTAAGACCCTGAGTGACGTGATCGCAGAGTGCCAATGAGTCCTCCTGAATCCCGTTGGGTCTGCAACTGGCTCCCGGCCCAGATGAGAGCTTTGGTCACTACCTCAGCCAATTTCGCCGCCTGAATTGCTTGAGCCATAAGACATTAGGAGCAGAACTGAACGTGCCCAGCCAACGAGTGGCAGAATGGGAAGTTCCGTCCCGTCGCCGCCTGCCCGACCCGGCTCAACTGGAGCGCCTAGCCCAACTGGTGAGAGTCTCCTTCACCCGATTGCAGCAGATGTTCCCTCCAGCGCGGCCACACCTGCAAACCCGGCTGTGCCCTCTGTGTTATGCCGAAACCCCCGTGCATCGCGTCACCTGGCAACAACTTGGAGTGGATGAGTGCGATCGCCACCAGATTCCACTGCTAAAAGCCTGTCCCATCTGCCGCACAGGGTTTCGTACCCCCGCTTTATGGAACAACGAACCCTGTTTAGGGTGTGGGTAGCGGTTTGAACAAATGGAGTCGAATCAAGTCGATCGAGCCATAGAACCAAGTTGAGATTGCACGAGCAGGAGTTTAACCATCCAAGTGACTTCCCGACCCCCTGTTGGTTCATTCGAGTGTTGAAACTGCTGCTTGAGTTGCTTGAGCCAGGCTTCTTGCTCGCTGATCGAATCTGAATAGTCCCACCTGGCCTGCGTCAGCCTGCGGGCGATCGTGGCTCGTTGAAGGGTGGTTTTCTCCAGATTAAGTGCCAAGCAAGCGGCAAAGAAAGCCGGCTGTAAGGCTTGAATCTGTTCCTCAATCTCGCGCAACTGAAACCGCAACTCAATCATCATCTCCAGGACATCGGCTGGATTGAGTATCTCGGTGGCAGCAGTAGAAGGTTTATTGACCGTCTGTTCCAGCTTCATCGACATTGTTTTCTGCTCAGAGTTAAAACTGCTGACACTCTACTCGGCAGAGGGCTTTCTGACTGAATTATTCAGCAGCAACCGTTGCTGAATTGTAGAGTTCCCCTGCACAAAGCACAGAATGTACTGGTATAGCGCCTAAGAAACCGCAATTGCCGCCAGCCGCCACGATCGCAACCCGATCGAACTGTCAGGCGTGATCGCAAGATTATCCTTCCACTCCATAATGCGATCGCAAACACGGGGACAGCTAACAGGTACAAAGCGGTGTGTACAATTTCCTTATACTGCTGTAATCATTCAATGGGTATAGGGAGCGAACCATTAAATTCCTGTTTGTATACTGGTATACTATAGAGCCGTCTATACTTGTGAGACTTACAAGAACATATTGATAAAATATCAACCACTAGAACCATTACTAGGCAAGGTTTCCAGGAATTACACTGTT
>DATNQR010000692.1:0-8535 GCA_036703905.1 Thermosynechococcaceae cyanobacterium | reverse complement strand
CACGATCGCCCCCAATCCAATCCCAACCCACAGCAGGTTTGGTGGAATCGTCGATTGGGTCACGTTTGCTAAAAAGGGGAGCGGAACCGTCAAAGCCACATACAGCAATAGCAGCGTCAGCCGGACGATCGCCGACAGCCGGAACACGGACGGGAGGGCGGGGTCGATCACTGAAGGCTGAAGCGGTGCGGTCACGAGCTATTCTCCAATGCTGGGTTCAAGTGTAGTTATAGCTTTGTAGGTTAGGAGGAAGTGCAGAGGTGGAACCCCTGGCTGGAGGCGCTGCCTTCACTTCCCCTTCAAACCCAATGTTCCAAGCTGTCTGTCTACAGCTATAAATCTAAAAGCGAATCTAAAATCCAGCCAGGATTAAATCATAGGGGATTACAGAGGTGCGGCGATCGTCACGCTAGGGCAAATACTTCTGCACCACGCTCCACCCTGTGAGGGAAACTGCCACAAAAGCCACCAACAGCGCCAGATTTGCGCCAACGTGGAGCAGGCGGGCCCAAGGACGATCGTGCCGAATCTGCACCGCACTCCAGGCAGAGAGAAAGACCAGATCCACCACGGCCAAACCCACGGGCAAATGGGCCGAGTGCCCCAAGCTGCCGTAGTGTCCCCAAGTGCCTACCAAGCCAATTCCGAGCAGCAACAGCACCAAACTGATGAGCATGACCCCCGTGGCAATGTGGAAGGGTCGTAGCCAGGGCGATCGTGCTGAATGACCTTTGCGAACCAGAACCATCCAACCGCCAGAAAATCCCAACAGCAAGTAGGCGACGATCGCCAACCCCATCGACCAGGCCGCAATTTTCCATAACCATAGAAACGAAGGTAGGTTCACCGCGACTTTCCACCAGAACTAAGCTGCATCAGAATTGAGTTCTGCGATCGTAACCCATCCTGCGATTCCCGGTCTCTTGCTCGGCTGCGGCTTGATGGGTTCCTCTGCGCTGCGGGTGGCTGGATTGACTATGATATTGTCCTAGAGGCAAGATTGAGGGCTGGTAAGATGAAATTCCTAAATCTACTTAAACAAACTGCAAGAAAACTCACGGAATCTCTGGGTACTGAATCACTGAGTAAAGCAGACAGCGCAGATAGAGCGCTCGATTTTACTCCGAAACCTATCCCTCAAACTGAAGCGCCGAGCTTTGCTGAAAGCTTTAGACAGAGTTTCTTTGCAGAGAAGCCTGTAGATCTCTCCAGCATGGAGCATTTCAGAAGCAATAAGTTCCCTGACTCCGGGCCCGTTCCCTGGCTCGATCGTCCCGATGCACAGCAGAGGATTCAGGCGAAACTGGACGCAGGAATTCTCTCCCCTCAAGAAGCAGATCTCTGTCGCCTATGGGTCGCTCAAGGCTACCTGATTCTGAGTCAAGTTATAGAAGATCAAGAACTCGATCGTATCTGGCAAGCCTACCAAGCAGCAGTGGATTCGGGCGTTGTGCCTTTGCAGCCGGAAAAAGCAGGCGAGGAGGATGCCTACCCAGGTCGTTATCTCAATCCCCATTTTCTGGTTCCAGAACTCAAAGAAGTTCTGCACCATCCAACTTTGCTGCGCTGGGCAGAAATTCTGACCGAGCGCAAACCAATTCCCTTCCAAACGATCGTTTCTCACAAAGGCAGTCAGCAGGCAGTCCACTCGGATGCCATCCACATGACTACCTACCCCCACGGCTATTTGACTGCTTCCTGGTTAGCTTTCGAGGATATCCACCCAGAGTCGGGGCCGCTGATTTACTACCCAGGTAGCCACAGACTGCCCTATCTACTGAGTCAGGATGTCAATATTCCTATGGGCCCTCAGACGGAGTGCTATGACGGCTATTACCAACAATATGAACCCGCGATCGCAGCGCTAATTCAAGGTAAACAGCTACAGCCCGCTTACTTCCACGCTAAGAAAGGAGATGTGCTGTTCTGGCATCACAATCTGCTGCACGGCGGCTCTCGACGGCAAGACTTGCAGTTTTCCCGTCGGGCGATCGTCTGCCATTATTACTCTGAGGGCGCATTCAGCTACTACGACATTGTAGGGATGAAAGCAGGTTTCTACGAGAAGCCAGAAACCGTACAGAAATAGTTTTTCCTGGTGCTGACCGAAGGAACGATCGATCTGTCCTAGTGCGGAGTAGCTTCGCTTCCCTTCAATGGGAACTCAGTGTGAATTTGCCAGCGTTGACCGTTGTGCCGAAGCAAAGTTAGCTGAGCGATCGTGAAAGTAGCTTCAAAAGGACGCGACTGAAACTCCGTCCAGGCTTTCTGAAAATTTTGCTGGCTCAGATCCCGAAATCCCACAGTCAGGTGGGGCGCAAAAGGGCGAGTTTGGGAGACGCGATCGACCAATCCTAGGGTCGTCTGTAGATGGA
Source organism: Thermosynechococcaceae cyanobacterium (assembly GCA_036703905.1). Taxonomy (GTDB): domain Bacteria; phylum Cyanobacteriota; class Cyanobacteriia; order Leptolyngbyales; family Leptolyngbyaceae; genus DATNQR01. Next base: position 6,160 of record DATNQR010000692.1, on the reverse strand, counting down.
TCAGCAGTGCCGCCTGGATTGCCAGCAGTTCCGGCGATCGCACCACGTTGATGTAGATCACACGCGGTACAAACGCCCCGAAGCCTGAGAGAGTCACGGGTAGGAGAGGTTGCCGCGCCGCGATCGCTTCTAGCGCCTGAGCTAGTCTGGGCAACTCAGCATCCGACCACGCAAACGGTGGCTGAAGCGTGATGTGGGGTGGCGACTTGAGGGCAGCACGGCTATCGTAGCGATCAACAAACTCCTGCTGAACCGTTCGCGCCTCAGCCTGCACTGCCTGGGGCGGCACTAACGCAATGAAATAACGTTCAGGCACGATCGCTCACTCCGCCGCCAAAAACTCAAGATAGCTATTGCTCAATTCCTTCACCGCCAATTCGTATAGCTGGCGGCCATGGTCAGGTGTTGCCAGATCTGGGTTCGATCCCATGCGTCCATCGGGGTAGCGCCGTCGGAAATCCGCCGCCCCGAAGATTCTGTGGTCTTTGCTCACTGTCTCGCTCAAGGGAGCTTGCTTGATAGATTCAGGATAGACATACTGGGTCAGAGCGACTTCGCTAGGCGTGGCGTGGGAGCCTTCCTGATCACCATAAAGCTGTTTTGCCAACCGGTACACCGAGCCGCACATATACCAGTTGGCCACCTGACAGTGCACTTGATCGCTGCCAGGAATTTGCAGCTCTGCCAGGGTCGCGTAAAGTTCCGAGAAGGCCGCCTTCAAAGTAGCCACATTGCCACCATGCCCGTTGATGAAAAAGAACCGAGTGAAGCCCGATCGTGCCAAGCTCGTGAGGTAATCCCGCATCACTAAAATCATCGTGCTGGGTCGCAGGCTCATGCTGCCCGGAAAAGCGGTGTGGTGTAGCGCCATCCCTACGTTGATTGTCGGAGCCACCAGCGCTTGCGTTGCCTCTCCCACTCCCCGAGCGATCGCTTCGGCACAGATTGCGTCGGTGCCAATCAATCCGGTTGGCCCGTGCTGCTCGGTGGAGCCGATCGGCAGAATAATTCCCCGGCTCTGCTCCAGGTAGGTTTCCACCTCTAGCCAGGTTGATAAGTGCAGTTGCATTGTGTTCTCCATGCCCAGTCCTTGCTCTACCCTATCGCTGTCCGCCCAGTCTCAGCCACCCCGAAAAAGGTTTTGCAAGAAAGTTTCCATCGGGATTGAGAATCAGTCCGATCGTCGTGCTAAACAATCGCTAGAATAGGTTTGGTACAATTCGACACTTGGGAAGATTAAGCTCGCTCAATCCGTTGCGACTCAGAAGAAATAGATGAAGAGAGGCACAGATAGGCACGATGGCTGGATTCAAACACCCTTCAACCTTCTCCGCTCCTTGCAGCCTTGCAGGGGCGCTGCTCCAGCCCCCCTCAGATGTTGACCTCCCCTTTCCCAACCCTGCCACGATCGCCTGAAATAATGACTCCAACCGCTTACTTCGGCAGTCTCAAGCTTTCTTACTCCAGATTTTCATCCCCTGTTTTCACCTTGATTCATCAGGGAATTATTAGTCTGGGTAAGAACTGCCCGAGTTGGGCGATCCCCAGAGAGAAGCAAGTCCTGCATCAAGAGGCAGAGATCACCTGAATCTGGGGCATCGGTTTGACCAAGCATTCGACGAACAAACGCTCAGGAGAAGCAACCATGCTACACCGCAAGATCTATCAACTGTGCTGCGACGGTCGGGAAGTCTGGATCTTTCTGCGGGATCAGCAACGCTGGATCGAGCGTGCCCGCATTCTGGACGTTGAGGGCGACCTAGTAACTCTGCGCTACGAAACTGAAGAGGAAGATGAAGCCTGCTCTTGGGAAGAAATGGTGCGCCTAGAGAGCATTGGTGCAGTGACCCAGAAGTTAGCAGCCGTGCCCAAAGGTAACGTTGACCCCTTAGTGTCGGACGATTGCCCTGAAGCAGAGCAAATCCCTAAGCAGCAGCGATCGCCAGAGTCCAATCCCGACTAAAGGCTCTGAAACAAATTGGGTTGCTGTAACTCAACATTCAAAAAATCCGCTCTCTAGTATTTCAGAGATACCAGAGAGCGGATTTTTTGTGAGGATTTTATTGAGGGAAGCCCGATCGCCTACTCCACCACAACCTTCCACTCATAAAGCCTGTAGGTAACGCAGTGGTTTTGCACCAGGGGATCTTGTGCCACGATCGCCGCCGCCTCATCCATTGAAGCCGCCTCAAACAGCAGCATTCCTCCGCCACGACAGGCCCAGTAGCCTGTGCGGGCCTGGTGTCCCTTAAGAATCAGCCCTTGCACATAGGCGCGGTGGGCGGGAACGTAACGATCGAAGGTGGGCTTATCTACAATGCCTTCCTCCAGCTTCACAAACCAGGGCATTGGCAGCTTCCTTTGAGCAGCGTTAGGCGGCGGGACGGAGAGCAGAAGGACGGCGATCGATCACTTGGTCAATCAGTCCATAGTTTTTGGACTCCTCCGCCGACATGAAGAAATCCCGCTCTGTATCTTCTGAGATGCGATCGAGGGGCTGACCTGTGTGATCGGCCAGCAGCTCATTCAGCCGTTGCTTGTGGTACAGAATCTCCTTCGCCTGGATCTCAATGTCGGTAGCCTGACCCTGAGCGCCGCCGAGGGGCTGGTGAATCATAATTCGAGAATGGGGCAGGCTCATACGCTTACCTTTCGTACCTGCGCTCAACAAGAACGCGCCCATGCTGGCCGCCAAACCGACACAGATTGTGCAAACATCCGGGCGGATGTGCTTCAGGGTGTCATAAATGCCCATACCGGCGGTAACAGAGCCGCCTGGAGAGTTGATGTAGACGTAAATGTCTTTTTCGGGGTCGTCAGCATCCAGAAAGAGCAACTGGGCCACAATCAGATTAGCCAGATCTGCATCAATTTGCTGACCCAGAAAGATGATCCGCTCCCGCAGCAATCGAGAGTAGATGTCGAAGGCGCGTTCGCCCCGACCAGATTGTTCGATAACGGTAGGAATCATGCGGACTGCCTGTAGTTGATTTCTCTCATTCTATCGGCTGAGGAGAAGGAGCGGGGCAGGCCTCTGAGCTTCAACCCGTTACATGAACAACCAGTTCTCGTGTGGAGCCACGCTGCCGATGCTCCCAAATATAGATACCTTGCCAAGTGCCCAGAGCCAGCCGGCCGCTGGCGATCGGGATATGCTCGGATGTGTGAGTTAGAGCCGAGCGAATGTGGGCGGGCATATCGTCTGGCCCTTCGGTGCTGTGAATGTAGCGATCGCCTTCAGGCACAAGTTTGGCGAAGAAGTTCTCTAGATCTTGCAGCACATCAGGGTCGGCGTTTTCCTGAATCACCAAGCTGGCGGAGGTGTGGCGCAGAAAGAGGGTGCATAACCCCGTCTGTACACCGGATTCGGCCACAATGGACTGAATCTTAGACGTGATTTTGCACAGGGATTTTCCAGTCGTGGGAATGCGGAGAATTTGCTGATAATGACTCATGAATAGATGGCGTTCAAGGGGAGAGAGCAGGGATAAGAGAGCAGAGAAACCTGGACTGCTTTTGGATCAAATTTTGACGATCGCGATCGTCAAGAAGGAGTGATTTGCTCTCAGATTGCCATAATTTTAAGTAGCTTATTGCTACTGTGGTATCACAATCAGGGCGCTATCCAATCAAGGCAGTTGGGCGAGGATACGCTTCTGCCCAAGCATCGCTGCCGTTGGGTTCTGCATCCCAGTCTCAAGAGTTTCTATGGCTAAACCGGCTCAGTCCTCTTTTCATCGCATTCTGCTCTCCAGGATCTTGCTGTTGAGTATTCCGGTTCTGTTGACAGGGGAACTGGTGGCCTATCAAAAAGTGCGATCGACCCTACTGGCAACTGCCCGCCAGAACCTGACGGAGAGTGCAGTGCGAAAGGGCGAGAACATTCAGGATTTGACCGAGGCCTCGCGATCGACTCTAGTGGCTGCCAGCAACGCTTTCGCTAACTTGCAGGAAGTTGTCCCCGGCTCTAGCGAAGCGCAGGCTCTGGTTCAGCAGGCAAAGCGGTGGTTGCCTCTGGAGGTGGAATGTTTGCAAATCACCCAGCTGCAAACTCAGGAATCCATTGCCCGGACGTGCGATCGAGCGATTTTTCCGGTTGCTGGGTCTGACCGCCGCTTAACGGGATTGAATCCGGGTTTCGGTGTGCAAATTTCCCCGGTGCTGCAACCGGTTGCCGTTCAGAATCGCTCCTCCCGCCAACTGGAACTGGTGTTCAGCGCTCCTATTCCTGCCAGTCCTGGCTACGCCTTGAGTATGCAGTTGGCGGTGCAGCGTCAGGAACAAAGTCCCCCCGGCTCGCTGTCGGGCTACACCGTGGTGATTGACCAAGATGGAACTGTCCTCTCCCACCCCGACCCCAGCCGAGTGGGGCGCAACATTCAGGAGGGAACCGATGCCAAGCAATTGCAGGAACTGGTAGCCAACGCGATCGCGGGTCGGCAGGATTTTCTACGGCTCCTGCCTGCCTACCAGCAGCAAGAGTCCCTCGTGGGTTACAGTCCCATTCAGGTTGCTCTTACCCCAGAGCAACGGCGCACCTGGGTGATTCTGGCAGTGGCTCCGGTGGAGAATGCTCTAGCCGGACTGGAGGACATCAAGCAGGTGTTGTTTATGCTGACGATGGGCTTGCTGGCGGCCAATCTGCTGGCCGCTTACTATCTCTCGCGGGATCTAGCTCGACCGATCGAGCAACTGCGAGATCAAGCCCTGAACCTCGATCAGAGTCCCGATCGTGCACCTAGAAACCCCAAAAACTTCAAGATCAAGGAACTCAGTCAGCTTTCCACTGCCCTCGACAACATGGTGGAGCGCTTAGAAGAGCGGGCCGAAGAGCTAGAGGCAGCCTGGCAGGAGGCGCAGGTGGCTAACCAACTCAAAAGCGAGTTCCTTGCCACCACTTCTCATGAACTCCGCACGCCTCTAAATGCCATTATTGGTTGTGTGCGGCTGGTGCGGGATGATTGCTGCGACGGACGCGAAGAAGAACTGGAGTTTCTACAGCAGGCTGATGATGCCGCCATCCATCTGCTCAAAATCATCAATGATCTGCTGGACATTGCCAAAATTGAAGCGGGCAAGGTAGAAATGCTTCTGCAACCCGTGGCGATTCAAGACCTTTGCCAGCAGTGCCTCTCCATGGTGCAGCCAGCGGCCGAAAAGAAGCACCTGGCCCTGTCGATCGACGTGAACCCTGATTTGGAGCGTGTGCCCCTGGATGAGCGGCGAGTGCGGCAGATGGTGATTAACCTCCTCTCCAATGCGATCAAATTTACGCCAGAAGGAGGGCAGGTGAAGCTAGCAGCTCGGTGGGGATTGGGGGAGCAACTAGAGCAGGATGTTCGTCCCGATCGCAGTCCCATCAATCCTGCTACGCCCTACCTATGCCTGGAAGTGATTGATTCTGGCATCGGCATTCCGCCTGAGCGCTGGCATTTGCTGTTTCGCCCGTTTCAACAGATCGATTCATCTTCAACCCGCAAGCATGAAGGCACAGGACTAGGGCTGGCCCTGACCAAACGACTGGCAGAGCTACACGGTGGCACAGTTTCTTTCCAATCCACTCCTGGGCAGGGCAGCGTTTTTCGGATCTGGTTGCCCTCTCCTGATGCAACAGTGACGATCGCCCCCGACCCTGACGCTGCGCCTGAGCAACCTCTGCCGATCGCGATCGATAGTCGCGGCAACAGCTAGGGAATTAATCTCGGCGTTGCTGAATTGAGAATGGGGACAGTTCGGAAAAGTTCACCGCATTCTTTAGCAGTGCCCTAATTTCCCAGCTTTGGCAGAACTTCATTCCGGCGATCGTCGCCCAGGATTGTCTTCATATCGACTGGAGCAGTAGGAGTCAGGGCGATCGGACTAGAAGTCACTGAACCCCACTGCTGAGTTAGCAATTGCAGCAGTCGATCTTGCTGGCGGCGCAGATCTTCAATGTCTGTGCCCCGGTTAATCAGCGCAAACCAGACCAGACCCCGATCGCGAGTCGGCAGCACCCCTGCCAGCGCGCTGACTTCGTTGAGGGTTCCTGTCTTCACCACGGCAGCCCTGGGAACCTTGCGGTCTTCCAGAGTTCCTTGATCAATGCCAGAAATTGGAAATACGTCGGCCAGGGTGAGGCTGTGGGATTGCAGCAACCGCTGAAGCGCCGCAAATAACGCAC
>DATNQR010000691.1:0-1887 GCA_036703905.1 Thermosynechococcaceae cyanobacterium | reverse complement strand
TTTTGATGCAGAGGATCAGCGGCGGATGATGAGCTTGGGAGGCTTTACGGCTGCTGCCCTGAACAGTATGCAGAAATTGCAACAGACAGCAGCCACGGCATTGCGTCAAAGTGAGCAGTTTAATCAGCAGATTCTTGAGAGCAGCGATGACTGTATAAAAGTGTTGGACTTAGAGGGGCGAATTCTGCTCATGAGTCCGGCAGGTCAAGCGTTGCTGGGCATCCAGGATATCACCCCCTTCCTCAACACATCCTGGGCCCAATTTTGGCAAGGCGCAGATCAGCAAGCGGCAATTGAGGCGATCGCCCAGGCAAGAGTGGGCAAAGTTGCTACCTTTCAAGGATATCGTCCGACCCTGAGCGGCGAACCGAAGTGGTGGGATAGCAAAGTAAGTTCCATTCGAGGGGCAGAGGGGCAAATTGAACGGTTGCTGTGCATTTCGCGGGACATTACCGAGCGCAAGCAGGCTGAGGCAGTCCTGCGCGAATCTGAGCGAGAGAGCCAACGGCTGGAAGCGGAGCGTAACAAGCAGCTTGAGATCTTCGACACAGTACTCGCACGCCTTCAGGAATTTGTGTACCTCTTCGACCTGGAAGGGCGCTTCCGATATGTGAACAAACCTCTCCTGGATCTGTGGGGGCTGACCCTAGATCAGGCGGTTGGCAAGAACTTCTTCGACCTGGGCTACCCCAAGGAGCTTGCCACGGTACTTCAGGCGCAGATCGCTCAAGTGGTTGAGACGGCGAAGGTGGTGGAAGGCGAGACCGCCTACACTAACCCCCTGGGTGTGACGGGCGAATACGAATACATCTTCGTTCCCCTACTTGCTGCTGATGGCTCGGTGGAGGCAGTGGGCGGTCGAACGCACGTCGTTACGGAGCGCAGGCTGGCTGAGGCGGCTCTGAGGGCGAGTGAGGCGAAGTACCGCACGCTGTTCAATTCGATGGACGAGGGCTTTTGTATAATCGAAGTTTTGTTTGATCAAACCGGAAAAGCAGACGATTACCGCTTTCTTGAAGTCAATCCAGCGTTTGAGAAACACACGGGGCTGGTGAACGCGATTGGCAAAACAATCTGCGAATTGGTGCCGCAGCATGATGCACATTGGTTTGAAATTTACGGCGAAGTTGCGCTAACAGGCGTACCTGTGCGCTTTGAAAACCTTGCCGAGGAGCTTAAGCGTCTTTACGATGTTTACGCCTTCCGCATCGGCGAGCCGCACGAGCACAAGGTGGCAACTCTCTTCAACGACATTAGTGAACGCAAACAAGCAGAAGAGAGGTTGCACCGTGCCGCCAAATTGGATGCTTTTCGCATCTCTCTCGCCGACGCGCTCCGCCCCCTTGCTGAGCCAGTAGAGGTTCAAGCAACTGCCGCCCGTGTGCTGGGCGAATATCTCAATGCGAACCGCGTAGCATACTTTGAAGTTCGTGGCGCTAATTACGTTGTTGAGCGCGATTACGTCAACGGTGCCGCACCACTCGCCGGTGGCTACTCCATTGATTCGTTCGGACCCAAGCTGCTCGCAGCATACCGCGCTGGTCGTACCGTGTGCGTGTCGGATGTGTCAACCGATGCCAACCTGTCCCCGCAAGAGCGATCAGCCTATGCCGCCATCCAGATTGGTGCCTACATCGGCATACCACTAGTCAAGGGTGGCGAGTTCGTCGCAGGACTGGCAATCCACACGTCTGAACCGCGAGTTTGGACGCCGGATGAAGTGGCTCTAGCAGAAGAAGTCGCCGAGCGGACTTGGGCGGCAGTCGATCGCGCCCGCGCCGAAGCGGTTGTCGCAGCAGACCTAGAAGATACGCAGCTACTCCGCGAACTGGGTGCGCGGCTCGTGACCGAAGGCGACATTCAAACGCTGTACCAAGAGATTATGTC
>DATNQR010000690.1:0-2217 GCA_036703905.1 Thermosynechococcaceae cyanobacterium | reverse complement strand
TATAGAAATCACAGGAGTGGCAGCAGTACATGAAGCCAGCCCCGGCACTCTCAGCTACATTGAGGGCGGCAGATTTGCAGCCCAGATGCAGACAACCGCCGCCTCCGCGTTGATCTTGCCCAAAGACGCGGCACTTCAGGCCCAGGCGATCGATCGCGGTCTGGCTTGGATCGAGGCCAGCAACCCACGCCTGATGTTTGCTCAGGCGATCGCTTTGTTCTATCAGCCTTTTCGCCCTGCACCCGCTATCCATCCATCTGCCGTGATCGACCCCAGCGCTGAAGTGGGTCAGGACGTGGCGATCGGGGCCCACGTGGTGATTCAGGCAAATGCAAAAATTGGCGATCGCGTTTGCTTGCATCCCAATGTCGTGGTTTACCCCAGCGCACAGGTGGGCGATCGCACGGTGATTCATGCTAACTGCGTGATCCACGAGCGGGCGCAGATTGGGGCAGACTGCGTGATTCACGCGGGATCGGTGATCGGCTCTGAAGGCTTTGGCTTTGTGCCCACCCGCGAAGGCTGGTACAAGATGGAGCAGTCGGGTTGGGTGGTGCTGGAGGATGGGGTAGAGGTGGGCTGCAACTGCGCCATCGATCGTCCAGCTGTGGGAGAAACTCGTGTCGGCCGCAATACCAAGCTAGACAATTTGATTCACATTGCCCACGGCTGCCGGATTGGTGAGGCTTGCGCGATGGCGGCCCAAGTGGGACTGGCTGGAGGTGTAGAGATTGGCGATCGCGTCGTCCTGGCGGGTCAGGTTGGGGTCGTCAACAACATCAAAATCGGCGATCGAGCTACGGTTTCTTCTAAAGCTGGCGTGACCCACAGAGTTGAGCCTGGACAAGTTGTTTCCGGGTTTCCTTCCATGGATCATAGACTCTATCTCAAAGCCTCAGCGATTTTTGCTCGGTTGCCAGAAATGTACCAAACTCTGAAACGAATTCAGAAGCAATTGGGATCTCAAGCAGAACACCGAAGCCCTGATTAGGAAGTGCTTTACTGATCTGATCAAAATTTATTGAACAAGTCTCTTAATGCTTCATCTCACAGACTGTTGGTAGCTTTGAACACCAATTAATCCCTGGTTGTACGCGCTAGAGTATCTAGCCTGCAAAAGGGCCACTCTCTAGCATGAACTATAGGCCAGATTACTTGGCTTGAATCAAGGCGCTGCGCCAAGACTGGAGCTGCTCAAGGTCAAACCGGGTGAGCAAAGTATGCCCGATCGTTCCTTGCTCAGCAGAACGATCGAACTTCTGTTGACGATCGTCAATGTTTGTCTTGAGCATTGAGGACATCACTCAAAAATTGATCAAACTTTTTTATACCTCGACAGGGGACAACACTACCCTGTAAGCTAACGATCGTTCTAAGCAACCGCACAAGCGTCGTTAGGCAGAGATTTTATGACCGATCATGCTTCGCGACACTGCCGATATCGACTGACATCTCTACAGCATTCTGCTGTTCAACCACGGGTCAACTATTGCGGAATAGTAGCGCCTGTTGTTTTATTCATCTCGTCTCTGAACAGCAGTGGATTAGGCTTACCCTTTCAAAACACAGCTCGATCGTTCCAAGCAGTACAACCAATTCGATTGGCGATGCTGGATTTGGCAACCCTAGAGCAAGGCATGGTGGCTGAAATCAATCGAGTTCGGACAAATCCTGCCGCCTATGCCGATTGGCTCGAAACCCAACGTCAGTTCTATGAGGGAACTATTTTGCGGTTGCCAGGGGAAGCCGCCTTGGAAACAAGTGAGGGAACGCAGGCTCTAGATGAAGCAGTGCAAGTCTTGCGGGCGATGTCGCCGCTGCCACCACTTACACACTCCCCAGAGATAGCTCAAGGAACACGCGACCATGTGTCGGCCTTGGGTTCACAGGGATTAGGCGGCACGATCGATCAAGCCGGTAATCACTTGGGTAGTCGCATTAACCAGTACGGAAAGTGGCGTGGGTCAGTGGTGGCAATTCCTAGCTACGAGAAGCGATCTGCTGAAGCGATCGTCTTTCACCAGATTGTTAGCGATCGTAGTGCACGTCAGGCTTTACTCGATCCTGCCCATCAATTCCTGGGCGTAGCGTGTGGTGACCATAGCCAACGCGAGATGATGTGTCTCTCAGGTCTGGCCAATCAATACACTGAGCAAGATGGATCTGTGGCAGTCACACCGACAGCCTTGCCAAAGCCAGCGCCGAACCAGCCTGAGC
>DATNQR010000689.1:0-5056 GCA_036703905.1 Thermosynechococcaceae cyanobacterium | reverse complement strand
GTTTGATGGATGAAATGAGTTGAGCCAGCACCGCATCCGACATCGGCCATTGTCCAAGCTGCTTAATGTCTGATTCATTGATCGTCACAAGAACAATTCGCGAATCAACTAGTTCAGCGGGACGCAGACGAAACATCTGATCCAGCGCCATTAGCTCCATGAACTGGAGTGCGCCAGTCAAGCGCAGAAGCAGCAAACCTCCGGCAATGCTGGGAACTGTGAGTAAGACCCCACGCCATTGCCAAGTTTGCTGTTTTAAGGTTGTCCACATAGACTAAAAACGATCGTTTAACGTGGGCTTGCTTGCTCGGAGTTGCCATCAATCAGGGTATTGACCCCCTTCGCTTGTAATAATTCGTGCCAAGCTGGGCCGAGGCTTGGGTCGTTGGGTTGACTGCGCTTCAACTGAAACAACAGAGCGAGGGCATCGTACCAAAGGTCTGCTTTCTGATAGAGTGCCACCTGTTCTTTGAGCGGGGCTCGCTGAATTTGCTGTAAGCGAGTGGGATCGAGGGCGATGCGTTGAACTGTACCTGTGACAAAGCGATCGTTAAGGCGATCGTTGGGGGTGCAAATGAGGGCGAATGACCAAAGATAGAGCTTATCCAATTCTAAGGGCGTTGCCCGCGCCAGCAGGGGGATGCTGATGAGATCAGGAGTGTTGGTCAAGGCAACCGTCATTCGATAAACGCCGCGACCATCCCGACGGCGCAGGCTAAATTCTGCATTCTTTGCGCTGGTTTTGGGCACGTAGACGAGAAAAGTGGGACGTTCTGCCAGCGTTAAGCCGGGTTGGGTCATCGGGCTAAGGGCAGTCAGTAAGGGGCTTTTGGGTGGAGCGACTGGATCTTGAGGACAGTGGGAGGCATCACGCCGTCCCCCTGCGGAGGAGCTACCTGGATTTGACGGTGGCGGCGGTGGATTGCTTTGCGCAAGTTGTCTGTCCTTAACTTTGGCGATCGACGGTTTTTCAGTCCCCTGAAAATTTGTAGCGGCGCTCGGTGCGATCGCACCCGTGGTGTGGACGATCGCTAGTCCTAAAGCAAGAGCAACACTAATGGAAATGTTGTGTGGAAACCCTTTGATATCAGACATAGCGTTTTTACAACCAATTTCCTAAAAGAACAAACGGGGCCCAGTAGTAAGGAGACGTATAATCCTCTTGATGCAGCAACGTAACTTGAGCACGTCGCAGGGCCTCGGCTTTCGTCACTCCCGGCTTTCCCAACTCATGGTAGAACGCAATCATTAAGGATGCAGTGGAGAGATCGCTGACTGACCACAGCGAAGCGAGAGTGCTGCGGGCCCCCGATCGCACTGCTACCCCTGCCATACCTAAAGCCGCCCGTTTATCTCCTGTTGCGGTTTGGCAAGCGCTGAGTACCAGCAGTTCGATCGGGGTGAGATTTCCTTCTCTGGCGCGGAGCAGTTGATCCAATTGTTTGACGTTAATGCGTCCATCCCAGGACAAGATAAAGGTGTCATCGGAATTTGAGCTAAATTGACCGTGAGTTGCCAGGTGAACAATGGACGAGGCCGTGGAATCAAGCTGGGTTTGCAGTGATCGCCGAGTAAACGCCTGATCCAGCAATACCTGAGCCGAAAGCTCTGCTTCAATTTGCTTAATTTCAACCGCCACATTCGGCAATGCCACAAAGCCCTCACGCGCTTGACTTAAACCCGCTAAGAGTCCTTGCAACCGTAGATTCTGAAGCGGTTGGGGTTGCAGCAGTTGTAGCCCGGGAGTGAGCACAACGCTGTATTTTTCAATCAAATACTGCTGTCCATCGTGGAGCGCTGCCATGGGCAAACCCCGAAGCAACCCATCCGGCACAAAGACGAGGGTTTTCACACCACTGGCCGCCAGTTCTGTCTCCACAGGCTGGAGCAGCAGCTTATAAACCTGTTGGGCAACGGGCAGCTGATCTTCCACAAAGGCAGTGGGTCGCAGCGATTGACGCATTTGGGTAAGGAGGTGCTCTACCTCTGCTTGAGGCAACAGTGTTTTGTGGTAGCGCAAAGGCTGATTGGGCAACGCCAGAATCACCGCTAACTGGTTGGGCAAAACAATGGGATAAATGACAGCAGCCTGGGGATCAATCTGGTCAATGTTAACCGGCCGAGCATTGGTACAGGCTTCTCGGAAGAAGTTATCCAGCTCTGCCAATTGCAGCGCTTCGATCACCGTGCGCGCCTGTTTCAAGTTTTCCTGGCTAGGTGCATCGCGGTCAGATTGCAACAGCAGCTCTACAAACTGTCGGTAGACGGGTTCAACGCTTTCGCGAAACGAAAACTGCACCTCTGGATTAATCGCTGCCAGATCACTCCGAAGAGATTGCAATGTCTTGACGGCTTCAGCATAGGCAGCCGTGGCATTTTGTCGATTGCCAGCCGTACAGGGCTGTGTGCCTCTACAGAAAACTCGTCCGAGCTGCCATTGCCATTGATAAGCAATGGCAGGCGCATCAATGGATTGAGCCAGACTGAGTGCCTGTTGAGTCAGGGTTTGAGCGCTGTCCCATTGATCATTTGTCTCATACAGGCTGCCTAAAGTACCAAGCGCATAGGATTCAGCCTGTCGATCGCCAATGCTGCGAACTTGCTGTACCGCCGTAGCAAGTCCTTGAGCCGCAGTGCTGAGGACTGGAGATGAAAGCTCCCCCGCTCCCTTGCCCCTGATTTTGATCAGGCTTTGAGCCAGGTTAATGCTCGCATAAGCTGCCAGACGACCCGGCGGCAACTGGGCAAGCTGGGATTGAATGGGTGACAGTAGGTGTTGTACCTCTGCTTGTCGATCGGCTTCCGCCAGCAAACTCAACTGCATCAACTGAATGTGAATTTTTGCCGCGGGTGAAGGAGCCGTAGCTGCTGCCCGTTGGTAGAACGCCAGTGCCAGATCAGTTTCTCCCTGAGCACGAGTCGTGTTTCCCAGGCTCAAGAGAATGCCGCTCAGTTCCGCTGCCGATCGCGGTGTGTCGTCTCGAAGTTTCTCAGCGATCGTCAGACTTTCCTCCAGAACCGCTCGCGATTGAGCCAGATTGCCCACTGACCGCAAAACCTTACCCAGATTTCGTAACCCCGTCACCTTCAAACTGACATCAGGCTCGTTTTGCAGGGATTGTTCGATTTGCGTCAGGAGCGTTGTGGCTCGTCTGTAAAGTCCCTCTGACTGTAACGCTCTTGTCTGGTTAATCTGGCTCCCCAAAATACCGCTGGCATCCTTTGCTTGGCGATAGATTGACTCAGCCTGTTGCCACGTTTGCAAAGCCTCGGTTGCTTTACCCTGAGCCAGTTGTAGTTTGCCTTGAGTAGTGAGAATCTGGGCAAACACGGCGGCGGTGTCGGCATTGACGGTTGGAGATTGAGCGTTTAACCGCGAGATGGCTTGCGCGATCGCCTCATTGGCTTGCGCCCATTGCCCCAAATCGTCAAAAGCAGTGGCGACGAAACTCAAGACAAGCGCTTGGTTAAGGCGATCTCCTTCTGCTTCATAGCGATCCACTGCCTGTCGCCAAAGGACGATCGCCTCTGAAAGCCGCCCTGCCTGATAGTGGTCTTCTGCTTGCTGCACAAGCTGGGCTGGTGGAGACGTTGCAGAAAGTTGAAGGGAAAGAGCTGTAGCGTCTAGCGATCGCGTAGTCTGCTCCAGCTTCAGCCCGGCATTGGTTTGATCTGTGGCAACAGCTATGCCAGCATGAAGGACGATCGCGGCAAGCAATCCGAGCAGAACCCACCGAAGACAATAGAACCATTCCCTAATTAAAAAGAGACGCTGTAATCTAGACTGCTTTTGATGAATTCGCCTGCCCTGCTGTCCCTCAGACATCTGCTTGTGCTACTCCTTTCGATCGTGATGTCAGGCAATGCAGTAGATCGAAGCGAACACTTTTGGCGTGTTGAGTCTTGTTATCGCAGATTTTACAGCATCAGACCAGGGAAGATAAGCTAGTTAGCCTTACTTTAAATTTAAGCCGCGACCTGAAGCAGCTTACTGCTTTCTCTGGCAGGCGACTGGCTGATGCAGGCGATTCTGCACCGTTGGGTGAGGAGTTGTGGCAACTAGGAGGACTGCTCCAGTGGAAGTGATCTGCCATCCGGTGGTTTCGATAATTGGAGTGTCGGTTCTTGGTTCTCGGTTCTCGGTTTTCCCTCTCCCTTGACTGGTTTGCTGCGCGACCATGAGCCTGCGTTGATCGCTCCACCCCGCATCATCATCTAACTGCTGTTCTGGAGTGGGCGGCAAACCCCCGCGACCGGTGATTACAAACGAGTTGCCCTGGTTTGCGGCACAGCCTTGAGCAATTGGAGCCGAATCTACCAGGTCAGTGGGCAGTGCCACTAGCCCAGATGTGGGGTCAATGCCTGCGGTAGTGAGGTCGATCGTGCCGCTCAACGCAAAGGTTGCGCCAGTGGCAGTAATGTCGCTTAAGGAAGTGGAACCGGGACGGGGCTGAATGCCGAAGATCGAAAAAGCGTTGATGTTGACATTACCGCCGCGAAAATCCTCAGAGTTAGCGCTGATATTGCTATCTTCCCTGGGAACCGCCACCAGAAACTGGGTATTGATCGCAATGTCACCCCCCGGAATGTTGCTGCCCGTGGCGTTGGTGGTGATGTTGCTGCCATTGCGGAGGAGGATGAAGGGAGATCGCAGGTTGATATTGCCTCCGCCGCCCGTAGTGTCGGCGCGGATGCTACCCTGGTTGCTGAGATAGATCCGATCAGCATCTACGAACAACGAGCCTGCGCTGCCTGTACCCGCACTGCTGACCGTCGCTTCTGCCTGGTTTTGAATGTTGAGAGTTCTGGTGCGGAGGTTTAAGTTTCCGCCTGCTCCACTGCCTCCAGTTCCGGCAGCAATCACGGAACCGTTGCCTATCAGGGTGATGGATTCGGGAGCGGTGATCGTCAACTGTCCTCCGTGTCCAGCGCTGGAGGTGCCTGCCCGAATGCTGCCCCCACTGTTGACCACAACCCGATTTGCATCCACAAATAGAGAGCCAGCGTCGCCTGTGGCTGAACTGCTAACGGTCACTCCTGCTTGGTCTTGAACACT
>DATNQR010000688.1:0-10157 GCA_036703905.1 Thermosynechococcaceae cyanobacterium | reverse complement strand
GTTTTCCTCTGCATAAATAACACAAAAGACAGTTAACCGCATTTAAGTTGTGGTTAACTGTCTGCAAAAGATTCAATTCTTGTGACTGAATATTTTCACCAGAACAAACTGAAGATCAGGGAAAATTTTGAGGAACATTTTGGCTGATGAGGCGATCGACCGGCAACTCAACCACCTGTTTCTGCTCTGGCTTCCGCTCTGGTTTCTGCTCTGGCTTCTGCTCTGGCTTCTGCTCGGACGATGGAGGTGGCGATTGCTCCTGACGATACTCCCGAAGCGCATCAGAAATAGCCTGCATCCGCCGATCTTGATCGCGCCGAATGCTTTCTTCTTTGCTGATATCATCGTAGGCTCGAAGTCCGGGTGCGTCCCAGCCACCCTTTCTGCTGTCCCAGAACGACCAAACCCGCGCCTCCAGAGTGGCTTTGTCGGCATCCAGTTTCTTCTCACGCTTGGCTTCGGCCAGTCGCTCGACAAATCCGCCGTTCTCGGTCACGGCTAGGGGCGCTTGATTAGCCAGATCGATCGCGTTGAGCTTTTCCTCTAGGGATAGATTCAGCCCCAATTGGTCGGCTTTGGGCGCAACAGCCCGATCGAAGTGTCCCTTAACCTTCTCAAGTTGTCGTCTGTCTGCCTCCTCTGGCGACAAATTTTCTGAATTGCCGAACTGATAGGAAAATGTGCCGCGATTCCACACGCCATTGCCCGGATCGACGTGACCGTAGTAGCTGGGGTTCTTGCCGCCATTGGCCGATCGTGTTCCCTCAGCGTGACCCACGGTGCGGGCCACGATCGACTCAGAGCCACCTTCAAACAAGGCTGCATCGTCTGTGAAATTGACTGCAACCTCGACGGGCGGAGCCTCAGAGCGGGGTGTGGTAGCTTCGGGCAGGGCAAAGCTGACAGCACTGGTTGAGACGGCGGAAGGTGAGGCAGGCGCGATCGCTGACTCCACTGGGGGCGGCGGTGTAGGCAGCGGGCCAGTCTCGCTGGTGGCCACGGCGAACGACACAGCGATCGAGTCTTCAGCAGCGGCCAAAGACACAGAACTGAGGAAGCTGGCAGTGAGGGTGAGGATCAGTAAGGCAATGCGTTTCATGATTTTGTCAGGGTGCGTTCAAGAATTTGCTTGCTGGGTTCAACGATCGCCCAGGTTCCGTCAGCTTGTTTTCGCAGGGCGGCGAACTGGAGGGTGCTGGCGCTGCCGATCGTGTCCCCCTGCTGCACAGCACCGTAGCGAGGGTTGTTTAAACCGCAGTACCGAAACAAGTAAGCGGGGACATCAGGACTGGCAAACAACAGACAGCTTCGAGCGTCTCGGCGGGCCGTGCCCACAAAGGGCGCATAGACAGAATTACCGTTGAGGGCGATCGAGATATCGCCCAATCCACCCAACACGGTGTAGCCCTTGATCGAGTCGCCCGGTTGCAGTTCCCACGCCTGGAAGATGCGGATATCTAGAGGTGGATCAGGAGCAGGATCACGGTTGCAGCTTGCCAGCAGTAGGAGGACGATCGCAGCCAGCCCCGCTCGAACTTTTGCCATTGTTAGCTCCCTTGCCGGAAGCTGAAGCGGTAGCCTGCATACTGGTCGCCCTCGTAGAGAACGATGAACCAGGTCTGCGGATCAAATTCCAGTGGGTAAGCTTCTCGCTGAGCGATCGCACCAACTCGCACCTGAAGATCCGTGAGCTTACAGTACGGCTCCTTCACAACTTCGCGAATCTGCTGCTTTTTGTTGCCTTCGGAAATCGTCAGGAGCTTGGCAAGCTGCGATCGCGAGAGTTTTGCCCGCTCCTGCACCACTTCCTGACACGCTTCCCCCTCGCTTCTGCGAGTTCCGAAGGAAGGCAGACGGAGATCAATCAGCAAACTCAGCGCCAGCAGCAGTGCGCCACCCGCCGTCAGCAGCTTTAGCACATGACGTTTCATAAGCACCTCCAGGGAATCAGAACCAGAACACGAAAGCCACGCTAGAACCTACCTCCCAGCAGCAAACCGAGGGGGATCAAGCCCAGACGGTAGAGGGGCAAGCAGCCAGACTTGGGCACGAATGCTGTCAGGAGCAGGGCGATCGCTGCGGGAGCCAACATCAGAACGATCACCACAGGCGACAGGGCTGGAAACACGGTCAGTAGTATCCGAGTGCCCACCCGGATCACCGCCGCCGCCACAATCCAGGTCAGGGCATCAATAGCGCGATCGACGGGGTGCTGAGGCAATCGCAGCCAGTCCTTTAGCCGTAGCTTCTGAGGTTTTCTAGAGTGTTGGGGCTTTGGTTCTGGACGAGGAAAATCCCGACCTAACTGCGCTTGGCCCAAGTGCGCCTGGTTCGACTCCAGTTCTGGAGACTGGGGCAACGATCGGGCTTTCTTTGCCAGGTGTCGCAAAGCTGCGGCTGTTTCTGCGGCTTCCCGTTCTGCCTGATGAGAGAGAGGTACGGGAGGAGTTTCAGGCTGCGCCACGGAACTAGGGGCGATCGCTGTCTCCACTGGGGTTGCCGTCAAGCGACTGGCAGCTATCTCGATCGGTGCTGTCTCCTCTAGCGTTCTGCCTTCTGCGATCGCGGTTCCCAAATCTGCAACTAACTGACGAATTCGGGTTAACTGAGCCTGCAAGCGATCAGCTTCCTCGTCTTCCAGGGAAAAAGTTTGTGCGGGCAAGTCTGGAGTATGAGCATTTGAAGTGTGAACGTTTGAGGGGAGCAGCGATCGCTCTGCCAGACGTTGATTGATCCGCTCTGCTTGGGCTTCCAAATGCTGCACATCGTTCGCTAAGAGTTGCTGGTGCGCGATCCAGTGCTGCCGAATCGTCATCATTGGCTTGCGCTTGGTTGCCTGCCGCTTGGTTTGCGGTTTGCGCTGGGCCACTGCCGCAGGCGCAATTGCCTCGCCGGCTGCGAGGGGCGATCGGGGGGGCAGCTTCAGCACGTTTGCTTCTGCGGCTGGGGGCGACTGCCTTACCGGGGTTGGTTCCGCAGTCCGAATAGATTTGACGCGCGGTTGTGAGGCTTCCATAGGTGACAGATACCAGCTACTCTAGGGAACGATTGGTACTTATATACTGTTGCTGAGGTAGTACAAACGTATCATACACTAAACCACCACGATCACAACCTTTTCTAGAAAGCTTTTGCCAATCTTTTTCTACAGACAGGTAGTTAAGTTGGTTCAGTCTTCTGAGAAGGACGATCGCCGCACCAACAAGCTCAAAAGCTGTTACCTGAGTTTTTCAAGACACGGTGTTTGTAATCTGGAATGCAAAGTAAGATGTTAGGTGCTTCGTGCCCACGTTGAAATCAACGCGATCGAGCGGGACTAATTGGGCATCACCACTGAGAGGGCAGGCAAATGGCTTTTGTAATTGCGACGGCAAATATGAAAGGGGGTGTAGGTAAAACAACCCTCACGGTTAACTTGGCCACTTGCCTTGCCAAAAATCACGGGAAGCGTGTCCTAATCGTGGATCTAGACACTCAAATCAGCGCTACTTTAAGTCTGATGTCTCCGGCAGATTTCGCTAAGATCAGAGGCGAGCAGCGAACCCTGCGGAATCTGGTGAACCGCGCCGTCCAATCTGACAAACAGCTTCCTAATGTTGTCAGCGAAGCGATTCGGAGCTATGTCTGTAATGTTCAAGGGTTGCATTTATTGCCTGGAGATATCGATCTCTACGATGAGTATCTAGTGTCAGAAATGTTGCATCGAGTGGCGGTGCGGCAAGGGCAAGCCGACTACCAACAGGTCTGGAATCACTTCGAGAAGACTCTGATCCGCAGCATCCTTCAGCCCGTCGAGAAAGACTACGATTTTATTCTTCTGGACTGCGCGCCTGGTTACAATTTGATTACCCGTAGCGCTCTCCTTGCCAGCAACTTCTACCTGATGCCCGCCAAGCCAGAGCCGTTGTCGCTGATCGGTATCCAGCTTTTGGAACGACGCATTGCTAAGCTGCGAGAGACCCACAGTGATACGATCGCAGTGGAAATTCAACTGCTGGGAATTGCCTTTTCGCTATCGGGAAATCTGTTGACAGGTCGCTACTACGGGCAAGTGATGAAGCGACTGAATGAGGACTTTAGCGAGGCAAAGCTTTTCAAGACGCGCATTCCGATCGATGTAAATGTCTCGAAGGCGGTCGATCGCTTTAAGCCCGTTGTTCTCACTGATCCAGGTTCTCCAGGAGCGAGGGCGTTTGCCCAGCTAACTCAGGAGTTTCTGCAAAAACTAGCCATTGCCACTAAAGCAAATCAGCCAGCCACAAAGCTTGTTTTTGCTGATTAGGCTTGTCTCTCTAAGCCATGTCTTTGCTCTTGCCAACTGAAATTAAATCGCTGCGCGTTCCCTCCTGACTTGTCCTACTTTCACCAACAAACCCAAATTTTTTCGGCTCAATACCTGAGTAAGTTGCAGGCGCAAATCTTAGCGTGTCCCTATTTCACGGTGAATAACTTGAACCGGGATTTTGTGGGCACGAAGGGGTTTTCTCTAGTATTCCGTCGATCGCATTTGGCGATCGTGATTGAAAAATTTCCTTTTTTTGAACGCTACCTAAATCAAGCGTTGCAACCGGAATGCAACGCTTTTTACCTCAATCCTCTATTGATGAAAGCGGGTTCCCGCGTTGATCCGCACATCGATCGCTCCCTACGTTCCTACTGCAAAACGATCGATCCACCCGCGATCGTCAGCGTTCTTTATGTTACGGTTCCGGCGGATTTAGTCGGGGGAGAATTAGTGCTGCGATCGCACAGTCGCCAAGTGGGGCAGGTTTTTCCTCGCAGCAACACGCTGCTGTTTTTTCAGGGCGATTTGACCCATGCAGTTAATCCAATGCAGGGAACGGGCGATCGGCTGAGTGTGGTTTGCGAACAATACAACCTGGAAGACTTTCAACTCGAAGAAATCCCAGAGTTCAGGCTGGAATCTAGGGTGCTGCGATCGAACAATTCAAAGCGCAAAAAGTCAGCCTCCGTGCTAGCTAAAGCAAATTAGCGTTGCTGAAGGCAAGTATAAACTGCCCTCATCCCCAGCCCTTCTCCTAAAAGGAGAGAGCTAAAGTGAGGAGCAATGCTGCAAATTAATTTGAGAGTTGTTCTAAAACCCTCTTATGGTTGCGGTTGCTGCTGATGGAGTATTTGAGTGCGCGATCGCCCTCTACCGCCCTCACCTCCTAAAATGGGCCAAGGAAAACTGTTGCAAGGCGATTTCAGGACACAGTGAGTTATGACTCCAGCACAGCACGACGATCGTCCCTCTCAAAACTTGCAAACCATCAGCGTATGGCAACTCAAGCCCTGGTGGTGTCAGCCTTGGTCAATTTTGCTGACAGGGGTCAGCTTGATTTTGGGTAGCTGGTTCCTCTTCCACAAAATTTGGATTACGCTCCTGATCGCCTTGCCCGTTCTAAGCTGGCAAGGCTTTTTTCTGCTCGTCTATCCTCGGCTGATGCAGGGTGAAATGGAACACGATCGCCCGATGTAACCCCTCAGAGAGGTACTGTTCGGGTGATCGGTTCCGGGCGATCGTTGCAGTTCAAAAACCTTTGCTGAGTTTCTTTTCATTCGGTTAGATTCAGGAGATAGAGGGCATATTGAGAAGAAGGGCAGCGAATCCGACGCTTCACTTCCGACGATTGCCTACTGTCCCGCTCTACCCGATCGAACCTAACCAAAACCCGCTATGGTGATTGCAACATCTCCTCCAAGCCTTTCGGCTAAAAGAAACCCCAAAAAGCATAACCACTATGGGTTTCAAGACTTCTTTCAGTTCAACTCCAGCAACGGCAGCATCACCGACTGGAACGGTGGGCAGAACATTCTCGCTACCGAAGACTTCATCATTGGCTTAGTAGAAGGGCTGGAGGAAGAAGTGGGTGACGCTTCCGCCGCCACAATGTATACGATCGGCTGCGAATGGGGTCAGAAAGACGCTCTGTTCTTCGAGAAATGGTTTGAACAGGAGTTCGATCGCAGTATCCGCCAGACGAACTTAATGTTTCTGCTAGAAACCTGGTGGTGGCCCTTCACCGCGCAGGGGTGGGGCCGCTGGGAAGTGGACATGAACGATCGCAAGCAGGGCTTCATGTTCATCAATGTGTTCGATTCTGCCGTGGCGCGGACGCTAGGAGATGTTGGCAAGCCCGTCTGCTACCTCTACGCCGGACTGTTTGCCGGTTTCTTCACAGAACTGGTGCGGAAACAACTGAGCTGCATCGAAATCCAGTGCTACTCAATGGGAGAAACCTACTGCAAGTTTCTGCTGGGCAGTCAGGATCGGATCGATGCTGCAACCTTCTGGCTCAACGAAGGCGCGACGGCTAGGGATATTGAGAAACGGCTGCGATCGGGAGAACTGAAGCGATGACGGCTCAGATGATCTCACGGAATGGCGCGTCCAATGGAGCAGCGGCTGCCTTCTGGCTCCACACTTCAGTGCAGCAATTTTTTGGCGGCTTCAATTGGGAAGACTTGCCGCCTGATGTGCAGCAGGTCAAATCTGCCGCTTCCCAGCCTCCCAATTTGAGCTTGAGCGTGAGTCAATTCTTCGCGTCGTTCAATTGGGATGGCGCAGAGATCGCCGCCGCTCCCCCAGTCCAGGCTGCACCCAGCACCGCGAGCGATGTCACGATCGATGATTTCTTCAGCCAGTTCTAGCCTACCTGTCTCGTCGCCATGAACATTCCTATTGCTGTCCTGTTCGATGAAGCTGACACCCACTACCTCAAGCCAGAGGAGCTAGGTCAGGTCAACCAGTATGTGCAGAGCTTACCCGATCGCCTGGCTGTCTACCGCGCCTTGCGCGATCAGGAGCTGGAAATTGTGCAGTGGGTCGCCGACCAGCTACAGGTGCACCACCCCCAAGAGCCGATCGAGCATCTAGAACGCAGCCTCAAAAGTGCGCTGCTGGTGCTGCGGGAGAGCGGCATGGCTATGCTGCTGGACGATCCAACCTATGTACAAACCCATCTGCTGGACTGGTTGAGCCACGCCATGAGTCTCTATCCTACTCAGGCGATCGACCTGACTCTGCACCAACTGCTCAACCAACGGCTGTCCCAAAAGCTCGATCCGGCCCACTGGAAACGGCTGGCACCCCTGCTGATCCAGGCGCAAACGGTGCTGCTGCAAACGCCCCTTGCCTGAATTCCTCTGCCTTACTCCTACAGCCCATCCTCACCAACCTATGATTTCCGTCGCTGACTTACTGGTTCACAACCGCGTTCCGGGCAACTACTTTGCCTCTCAAACCTATGTGCAGAGCGACCTGGAACTGGGGCTGCTGGAAAGTCGCCGCGGCGATCGACTGCTTGCCCTGCCCGAAACCCTGATTCAAGGCATCTACGCAGGACTGGAAAAGGAGACAGGCCAGGCTTCACGACTGGTGCTGTTCAACTGTGGGCGCTGGTGGGGCAAGAACTTCTACACGCGCTTTCGAGAAGAAGTCAGCGACTACTACGGGGTGGCGCTGGCAGACATGGCTATGGCGGAGTTTATTCAGTGCTTGCAGCAGTGCTGGATCACCTACGGCTGGGGCAAGCTGGAGCTAGATCCTGCCCACCAGCACCGAGGCTTCTTGGTGGTTAAGACCTGGAACTCGGCCTTTGCCAAGCAAGCAACTCGATCGAATCAACCCATTTGTGCCCTGGAAGCAGGGGTACTGGCAGCATTTTTCAGCCAATTGACAGGGAAGGAACTGCACTGCGTTCAGACCACCTGCGAATCAATGGAAGCAGATTGCAATCGCTTTATTTTGGGACTGACTCAGCGACTGAAGCCCGCTGAACTTCTAGTAGAAGAGCATCTGGAGCATGGCGCGATCGTGGAGCGGCTGTGTGCGGAGTAAATCTAGGGGACGAGTAGGCTTAGGTATGACAAGTAGGCTCAGGGACAAGTAAGCTCAGGTGACAGCATTTTCGACCAAGAAGCTAAAGTCTCAATATCGGCTCCTAGGGCTGGTGGGGCAAGGGCAGTTTGGGCGCGTGTATTGTGCTGCTCACCGTCGCACGGGTCATCTGTTTGCCCTAAAGGAACTTGATCTCCAGCGCTTCCCCACCCGCCAGTTTTTACGGGAGCTACGGTTTCTGTTGAGCCTGCACCACCCCAACATCGTCACTTGCCATGCCCTGGAACACACGTCCACTACACGCTACTTGGTGCTGGACTACTGCGAAGGCGGCACACTTCGATCACTCTTGGAAGAAGTCCGCCTTACGCCGCTCCACAGCCTGCAACTGGTAACAGATATTCTGGTGGGGCTGTCCCACGCCCATAGCTGTGGCATTGTTCACTGCGACATTAAGCCAGAGAACGTGCTGCTGAATCTGCGATCGCAGGGGTGGACGGCGCAAATCTCCGACTTTGGAATCGCACGGCTAGAGCAAGAGTCGCGATTCCGCATGGGCAACACCGGATCGCCTGCCTACATGGCCCCAGAACGGTTTTATGGGCAGTATTCCTACGCCTCCGATCTCTACTCTGTAGGAGTTTTGCTCTATGAGTTGCTGGTGGGGCAACGACCATTTTCGGGGCTACCTGGAGAATTGATGGCGGCCCACCTGAACCAACCTGTCCAGTTCCCTAGCCATCTGCCGCCCAATCTGCAAGCAATTTTGCTATCGGCCCTTCAGAAGCTCCCCGCCAGACGGTTTCGATCGACCGCCGCCATGCTAGAAGCCGTCAGTGCTGCCGCTGAGGAACTGCGATCGACTACCAATCTAAATACTGCTTTGCTGCGCCCGATCGCGTCTCTGCCACCCACGCCCTGCCCCAGCCTGCATCAGGAAGCATTGACAGCCAAAGTCTGGCAGCTCTATTTTTCCAGCGCTCGTGTTTATCGTAGGAGCGATCAACAGGTTTACGCTTCACACCCTACCACCGGAAGCCTAACGACGATCGTCCTACCAGACTCGATCCAGAACTTGACTGTGGGGCCACAGGGCTGCTTCGTCGCAACTCAGCGCCGCCTTTACTGGCTACCCGTGGAACTATTTCAGGTAGATTCCACCAGTTCACCCCGTCTGATTGGTGAATTCGACAAAAACTGGATCGCGGCGATCGATCCCCAAGGGCGCTGGATGACCACAGCCACAACCGCCGGCATTGACTTCTGGCGATCGCCTACTGTCCAACTCCGCAAAATTGCTACGGCGCTTCCCTCAAGCCGTCTGTTTCAACTGCTGGTACTGGAT
This sequence comes from Thermosynechococcaceae cyanobacterium, assembly GCA_036703905.1. Classification (GTDB taxonomy): domain Bacteria; phylum Cyanobacteriota; class Cyanobacteriia; order Leptolyngbyales; family Leptolyngbyaceae; genus DATNQR01. The sequence continues at coordinate 969 of DATNQR010000688.1, read as the reverse complement.
TCTCGCCATTTGCTGGCAGTTGGCTACGCTGGCGATCGATCTGCCAGTCCTCCAAGAGTCCGGCTGGAGGTGTTTACCCGTCGCGGAACCCTAGTCACCAGTATCGATCTGCCCGTCCCGGTGCAGCAAGTCACGTTGAGTCCGCAACCCTACCGCCTGATTGCCATCGAACCCAACCATCCAGCTTCACTGCTGGTGATGGATCTGAAGCCGTTCCGGCTGCGACGGCTGGCGGTGGAAATTGTCCCCTGGCTGATGGTGGCAGCAAGTTGGGGCTATCTTTTGAGCGATCGAGCAGGGCAAATAGTTTTGCTCGATCGCTACGGGCAGGCGATCGGGCGGCTAGCCGGCCCCAGCCACCCCAGCGCGATCGCCCTCCTGGAGCCTTACACTCTCTTGATCGCCACTTGGAAAGACGGCGCGGGCACACTGCACACGATCGATCTCAGCCAGCTCGACCTTGATATTGTGTTTTGATTTACGGTGCTTTGATTTGCAGTGGTTTGACTGATAGCTGTGGACAGACAGTTTAGGACATTGGGTTAGGGCGAGGTACAGGGATGCACCTCGCCCTAACCTATGAGGCTATAGCTATGAGCAGTGGGCAAGAAAATTCACGGTTGCCGGAAAATTCCAAACACCGAGGTATAGCCGTGCAGAAAAGTGCTGCTGCCCACGGGCCCAATCTCTCCATTGCAGAAAAAGCCGCTCAACGGCACTCTGGGCACATAGCGATCAAACAACACTGAATCAAAATCTGGTTCCCCATACAGTCCCTCGCCGCGCCCCACGCAAGCAAACATCAGCGCCCCCATTGGGGCAGACTGGTGGCCGGCTTGCTGTTGGTAGCGCTCCAGCAGCATTTCCAGATCCTCCGCCGAAGCATCAGCATCCCGTAGATGGAACTGGATGCGTTGACCTGGACGAATGCGATCGCCAATGGCGATCGCCCCAGCCCGGGGATCGACT
>DATNQR010000687.1:0-4904 GCA_036703905.1 Thermosynechococcaceae cyanobacterium | reverse complement strand
GGCCCGCCCATGTGTTCCTCAGAACAATCTGACCTCAGATTTCCCTAGAGTGCTACACAGGCAACACTCTAGAGCAGCTAGCTAGTCACGATAGGTTCAGAACCTTAGCGACGGTCTGGACATCCTTATCGCCGCGGCCGGAGCAGTTGATCACAATGCGGGGACTGCCTTCAAGTTGAGGGCAGAGGGTTTCCAGGTAGGCGATCGCGTGGGCAGTTTCCAGAGCGGGGATGATGCCTTCTGTTTGCGACATTCTCTGGAAAGCCTCCAGCGCCTGCTCATCCGTGACGCTGTAGTATTCTGCTCGTCCCAGTTCCTTCAGAAAGCTATGTTCCGGCCCCACGCCGGGATAGTCCAGTCCAGCGCTAATGGAGTGGGGTTCAATTACTTGCCCATCTTCGTCTTGCAGCAGATAGCTCATGGCTCCGTGCAGCACTCCCACACGCCCACGAGTCAGAGTTGCAGCGTGTTTGTCCGTCTCCACGCCATGCCCCGCCGCTTCCACACCAATCATCCGTACCGAGGCTTCATCCACAAACTCATGGAACAGCCCCATCGCGTTGGAACCACCGCCGACACAAGCCAGCAAAATATCCGGCAATCCGCCCCATTTTTCCTGGCACTGCCGCCGCGTTTCCTGCCCGATCACCGTATGAAAATCCCGCACCAGCATCGGGTAGGGATGGGGCCCAGCCACAGAGCCGAGAATATAGTGAGTAGTTTCCACGTTCGTTACCCAATCGCGAATGGCCTCCGAGGTGGCATCCTTCAAGGTTCCCGTTCCCGCTTCCACTGGACAAACTTCCGCCCCCATCAGCCGCATTCGAAACACATTCAGCGCCTGCCGCTCCATGTCCTGCACGCCCATGTAGATGACGCACTTCAGCCCAAAACGGGCGCACACCGTTGCCGTGGCTACGCCGTGCTGTCCGGCTCCAGTTTCAGCGATGATGCGCTGCTTGCCCATGCGCTTGGCTAAAAGGGCCTGAGCGATCGCGTTGTTAATTTTGTGCGCCCCAGTGTGGTTCAAGTCTTCGCGCTTCAGGTAAATCTGCGCTCCGGTTCCATCCGGTCTGGCGTAGTGTGCTGTCAGCCGCTCGGCAAAATAGAGCGGACTTGGCCGGCCCACATAGTCGTGCAGCAGCCCGTTGAGTTCTTGCTGGAAGTCGGGGTCGTTCTTGTAGTGGTGGAACGCTGCCTCCAGTTCAAACAGAGCAGGCATGAGGGTTTCGGGCACATACTTTCCGCCAAACTTGCCAAAGCGACCGAGGGCATCGGGACGCTGCGTGAGGGGATCGGCGGCGGATTGGGAGCGGGGGGAAAGCGGTGTTGTCGTCACAAGCCTGGGGGGATTGGGTGAACTTCGTTCATTATAAAGGGCGATCGCGGAGGCGGTTCAAGCGGAACGGCTGGACTTAGTTGAACTGTTACTACCGAACCTCTGCATCCGGCATAATCGATCTATCTAGTTCTGGACGATGCTATGGCTGCTTCTGATCGCTCCTCCAAAGCCACCAACAAGTCCACCGATCGCACGGTCTACTCCGAGTTTGGCAACGGTGGCAACGCTGCCAACCCGGAAGCGCTGAAGCGAGCCGTTCCCGATTTGCCACCCAACCAGCAAACCCTGAAGGTAGAAGCCTCTCGCAAAGGACGCGGCGGCAAAACGGTGACGGTGATCAGTGGTTTCCAGGTCAAGCCAGAGACGCTGACGACCTTGGCAAAACAACTCAAAGCCCAGTGCGGCACGGGAGGCACGGTCAAAGAAGCAACGATCGAGATCCAGGGCGATCACAAACAAACGATCGTCGATTTCCTGATAAAGCAGGGCTACAAGGCAAAGGCGAGTGGCGGCAAGTAGGCAACCCACGATCGCTTCGCTCTGATTCAGTGAGTCTAATCGGTGAGTTCAATTGGTGAGTCTGATCGCGCCGGGGAGAACGATCGCAGACAAAGCTTTGCGTCAGAATGGAGGTATCCTACCCTCGATCCCAGACCGCAATGACCTCAACTGCTCAATCCACAGCGACCACTCACCCTCTGGAAAAGCTCAACTGGAACTGGCAAGGCCACAACATCCGCTACACCGTCCAGGGAACCGGCCAACCTCTGCTGCTGCTGCACGGGTTTGGCGCTTCGATCGGACACTGGCGCAAAAACATTTCAGTGCTGGCCGCTGGAGGCTATCGCGTGTTTGCAATTGATCTGCTGGGCTTCGGTGGGTCAGACAAACCTGCGATCGACTACAGCGTGGAAGTTTGGCAGGAACTTCTAAAGGATTTTTGGTCTGCCCAAATTCAGGAGCCGACAGTATATATCGGCAATTCGGTAGGCGGCTTGCTAAGTTTGATCATGCTGGCAGACCATCCCGAAACCGCCGCTGGGGGCGTGCTGCTGAATTCAGCAGGCGGCCTGAACCATCGCCCCGGTGAACTGAATCCGCCTCTGAGAATTGCGATGGCGGCGTTTAACTCTGTGGTGCGATCGCCCCGTTTGGGCGGCTTCATGTTCAACCGTATCCGGCAAAAAGCCAGAATCCGCAGCACGTTGCAGCAGGTGTATTGCAATCGATTGGTCGTCACCGATGAACTGGTGGATTTGCTCTATGAGCCATCCTGCGACCCCGGCGCACAGCAAGTTTTCGCATCGGTACTGACTGCCCCACCGGGCCCGTCTCCCCTAGAGCTACTGCCCAAGGTCACCGCTCCGCTACTGGTTCTCTGGGGCGAAGCCGATCCGTGGACTCCGATCAATAGCGCAAAAATCTATCAGAACCACGGCAAAACTCATCCGCTCCAGTTCGTGCCCATTCCTGCCACGGGGCACTGCCCCCACGACGAGAATCCAGATGCCGTGAATTCCCTTATCCTGGCATGGCTGAAAGAGAGACAGATCTAAGCTTGAGAACCTGAGTTCGGATTGTAGGGTGATGCTCTAGATGTGTGGTTCGTAAAGCACGAAAGCCACACAACAAAGCTTGTTGAACAAAGTATCAATACGCAAGCCCACCAAACGCAAGCCCACCAAAAAGTTAGAGACTGAACTTCTGGTTCTAAAATTTGAGTGTGGTCAATTGGGCTGGGTGGGATAGAGGTCATGGCATTAATTGTCCAGAAATATGGCGGGACTTCGGTGGGAACGGTCGATCGCATCCAGGCAGTGGCTCAGCGAGTCCAGCGCACGGTGCAGGCCGGAAACTCAGTGGTAGTGGTGGTTTCAGCTATGGGCAAAACCACTGATGGACTGGTCAAATTAGCCCACGGCATTTCGGAGAATCCCAGCCGCCGCGAGATGGATATGCTGCTGTCTACCGGAGAGCAGGTGTCGATCGCTCTGCTCAGCATGGCGCTTCAGGCGCAGGGGCAGCCTGCTCTCTCCCTGACCGGGGCCCAGGTTGGCATCGTTACGGAAGCCGAGTACAGCCGAGCGCGGATTTTACGCATTGAAACGCAGCGCTTGGAACGTCACCTGCAAGAAGGCAAAGTTGTCGTTGTAGCAGGGTTTCAGGGCATCAGCAGCGCCGATGATCTGGAAATCACTACTCTGGGTCGGGGCGGCTCAGATACTTCTGCCGTTGCGCTGGCCGCCGCTCTAAAAGCGGACTATTGCGAAATTTACACGGATGTTCCAGGCATCCTGACCAGTGATCCGCGGCTGGTTCCCGATGCCCAATTGATGAGCGAAATTACCTGCGATGAAATGCTGGAGCTTGCCAGTTTGGGGGCGAAGGTGCTGCATCCTCGCGCTGTGGAGATTGCCCGCAATTTCGGTGTGCCTCTGGTGGTGCGCTCCAGTTGGTCGGAGGAACCGGGAACCTGGGTACGATCGTCCCAGCCTCGCACTCGATCTCTGGAAGGACTGGAACTAGCGCGACCCGTGGATGGCGTAGAGTTTGATCTGGATCAGGCGAAGGTATCGCTGCTGCGGGTTCCCGATCGACCGGGCGTAGCGGCGCGGCTGTTTGGCGAAATTGCTTCCCAGGATTTGGATGTTGATCTGATCATTCAGTCGATCCACGAAGGCAACACCAACGACATTGCCTTCACCGTCACCAAAAACTCGCTGAAGCGGGCTGAAGCGGTTTCCAGCGCCCTGATTCCTGCTCTGGCTGCCAAGCCTGATGCCAGTCTGGGTGATGCCGAAGTGCTGGTGGAGCAGCAGATTGCGAAAGTGGCGATCGCGGGGGCTGGCATGATCGGTCGCCCTGGAGTCGCCGCCATGATGTTCTCCACGCTGGCTGATGCTGGAGTCAATATCCAAATGATCTCCACCTCGGAGGTGAAGGTTAGCTGCGTGGTGGCCCAGGACGACTGCGATCGAGCGATCGCTGCCCTCTGCCAGTCCTTTGATGTCACCCAATCCCCTTTCCCGCCTTCTCTTCCTTCCTCCCCACTTCCCAACCTTCCCACTGCTCCGGTTCGTGGCGTAGCCCTGGATTTAAACCAGGCCCGCTTGGCCATTCGTCAAATTCCCGATCGCCCTGGCATGGCGGCGCAATTGTTCCAGCTTTTGGCTCAGCACAACATCAGCGTAGACATGATCATTCAATCCCAGCGCTGTCGGGTGGTGCAGGGCAAGGCCACCCGCGATATTGCCTTTACAGTGGCGCAGATGGACGCGGAGACGGCCCGATCGGTGCTGGAGGCAGCAACGGCAGACCTGGGCTGGGGCGAGATTGTGGTCGATCGAGAAATCGCAAAGGTCAGTATTGTGGGGGCAGGCATGGTGGCCCAACCAGGCATTGCCGCCCGGATGTTTGAGGCTTTGGCCAAGCACCAAATCAATATCCAGATGATCGCCACGTCGGAAATCAAGATCAGTTGTGTGGTGGATCGAGATCAGGGCGTGGCAGCGCTGCAAATTGTTCACGCCGCCTTCGAGCTTTCGGGTAGCCAGAAGATTCA
>DATNQR010000686.1:0-6816 GCA_036703905.1 Thermosynechococcaceae cyanobacterium | reverse complement strand
CCATCCCGCGCATACACCACGACCGGCCCCTGCACCGAAAGCGGCAACGGGTTAACTGCAAACCTTTGCCACTGCAACACGACGATCGCCGTTGTCAGGGCCGTCAGTCCCCCCAGTCCATAGATTCCATAGCGATAAGCTTTCACATACCAGGGCGGCGGATCGATGAATTGCAGCCGCACCGCAGCCGCCAGTTCCGGCGGGCCCAAGGTGTAAACCGCTTTGTGCTTCAGTTCGATCGTCTTAACTCGCCGCTTGCCGCAAAAAATTCCATTCGTCGAGTTTTCATCCTTCACAACGAACGGCGCACGGATGAACCGACCCCACCAAGCATTTTGCGGTGGTCGATCGCGCAGCACCGACAGATGCACCTGGCTCACTACCGGATTCCGCACCACAATGTCGCAGGACTGGGAACTGCGCCCCAGCAAATAGCGATCGCCCAGCAATGGATAGACTTCTGCCTTGTCGGACGCTGCATCTTGCACCCGCAGTTCCGGCACTCTGGACTCTGGCTTCAGCGTCAGCTTCGAGAAGTTGATCTTTGTCCGCGCTTTCTGTACTGCCTGAGTTAGCGCACCCAGCACAGTTTGAGATTTGCGCGGCGGCGGAGTGGGAGTCATGGGGTTTCACAGGGAGAACAGAGGGCAGCAACAAAACCAGATTGCGCGATTCCAGGAGCAATCCTGCCCCATTCTAGACAATTGCATGACCTGAGTTTCGTGAGTCGAGCCGCCCTGCCGCCTATAGTTAGAGAGTTCATGATGAAATTCGGCGAGGAGACAGCAATGTTTGGTCTGGGTTGGCCGGAAGTGGTGATTGTTCTCCTGATTGCAGTGGCGGTCTTTGGCCCCAAGAAGATTCCAGAACTGGGGGGCACGTTTGGCAAAACTTTGCGGGGTTTTAAGGAAGGACTGACCAAGCCAGAGGCAGAGGATTCAGAAGAGGACGATCGACTTCAGTGAAGCCAGGAGTATCAGAAACTAATTTTCAGTGAAACTCACTACTCGCGGTCACTACAGCGTCAAGGCTCTCCTCGATCTCAGCTTGCAGCCGAGATATGGGCCCGCTTCAGTCAAGGCGATCGCCCAGCGTCAAGACTTGCCAGCGCCTTATCTAGAAAAACTGCTGATCGAACTCCGCCGTGCTGGATTAGTGCAGTCGATCCGCGGTTCTCAAGGTGGCTATCAACTGGCTCGATCGCCGGCTCAAATCTCCCTCGGCGAGATTTTGCAAGCGGTGGGCGAAAGTGTGCAGCCTCTTCCACACCACACCCCTGACGGCTCCCACGCCGAAGATTGGGTCACGTTCACTCTGTGGAATCGCCTGCACCAAAAGCTCAAAGAAGCGCTCTACACAATTTCTTTAGAGGACTTATATCACGATGCCCGCAGTTGGCAGGCGGCTCAGGGAGAAGCACCGAGCTTTGTGGTCTGAGTTCCTCAAAGTCCTTCAGAGTCCCTCAAGCCACCCGGAATCGATCGCTCTGCCGCAGTTCGCTCAGTTGCAGATTCTGTAGCCAGTGGAGAAAGTCACGATCGATCTCCTGCTCTGACTGCCGAATCAGCAGAGCAGTGTAGTGGGTGCGCTGCTTCACCACCACCGCGCAGGACTCAGATCCATGCACGATCGCGTGGTGAAATCCTTCAAGCTGGAGCGAGGAGATCAGCAGCGATCGCAGCCCCAATGCCTGAAAGATCGTCTGCACCCAACTCATGTCTGTGCCTTCAGTCGTAAAATACTCTCTGGGTAAACCGTTCAGGTCAAACACGGCTGCACCCATGACGTGATCGAGGTAGAGCATAGAATGATTGCAGCAAACGAAGGAGTCAGAGCCAGGACAATGGCCTAATCCCATGTTCCCCTGCTTCCTGACTGCCAACAGTATTCTTGACCATTGTTTACGGTACTTCTGTTCACGGTATTTCCATGACCCCCAGCGAAGACTTCCAGGACAATTCCCAGGACGACTTTCAAATTCTTGACCACGACCTCTCCGAAGAGCGACTACACCAGTACTTGCAAGCCGACGCGATCGCGGTAGACACCGAAACAATGGGATTGTTGCCTCAGCGCGATCGACTCTGCCTGGTGCAGTTGTGCGACCCAGACGATCACGTGACTGTTCTGCGAATTGCCCGTGGTCAAGCCAGTGCCCCTCGCCTAAAGCAACTCCTCGAAGCTCCCACCAGCCTCAAAATTTTCCACTTCGCCCGCTTCGACATTGCCACTCTAAGATATCACCTGGAAATTCAGGTCGCGCCTCTGTTCTGCACCAAAGTCGCCAGCAAGCTAGCCCGCACCTATTCCCCCAAGCACGGACTCAAAGAAGTGGTGCTGGAACTGGAGCAGGTGGAACTGGACAAAAGTGCCCAAAGCTCCGACTGGGGCAATGCCGCTCACCTCTCGTCTGCCCAACTCCGCTACGCTGCTAACGATGTCCGCTACTTGATCAGCGCCAGCCAAAAGCTCACCGCCATGCTGCAACGAGAAGAACGCTGGGAACTGGCGCAACAGTGTTTCCAGTGCCTACCGACGATCGCCCAGCTAGATTTGATGCAATATCCCAACATTTTTGAGCATTAGGTTTGAGCATTAGGTTTGAGCATTGGGCCAGGCAATTTTGCTCAATCCACCTTCCCCGCCGCTCTTGTCCTCCCAGGTAGTTTTTCTATGTGGACTCAAATTCTCGAATTTGCTCAAAGCACTACCCAGCGCGTTGGACTGCAACTGCTGAAGGATTTTGGTCAGGTGCAGGCGACTGAAAAAGCCGACGGGAGCTTGGTGACACAAGCCGATCGCTGGGCCGATGCGGAACTGCGGGAGGCGATCGCCCAAGTTTTCCCTAGCCACGGCGTTTTGAGCGAAGAAGCCGAGCACATTCTGCCAGACAACGATTGGTGCTGGGTGATCGATCCGTTGGACGGCACAACAAACTTTGCCAGAGGCTTGCCAATCTGGGGTATCTCCCTCGGCCTGCTCCATCGAGGCTCTCCTGTCTTTGGCTATGTGCATTTGCCGCCATTGGAACAGTCTTTTTATGGTTACTGGGCCGGAGAATCGGGTCTAGAGATGCCCTCAGGTGCATTTGTCAGCGATCGCTTTAGTTCTCGTCCCATCCACACCAGCTCTGATACGCTGACTCACAACCACTTTTTCAACCTGTGCGCCCGTAGCATTTCGCTGCTGCATCAGTCCTTTCCCTGTAAGATCCGCATGCTGGGAGCAGCGACTTACAACATTCTGACAGTGGCAATGGGCGCGACTCTAGGCGGCGTAGAGGCGACTCCGAAAATCTGGGACATAGCAGCCGTATGGCCAATCGTCCATGCGGCGGGCGGCGTGTGGGTTGCTTTGGAACCTGAGCCGATTTTTCCACTTCAAGTCGGGCGGAACTACGGCCAGCGATCGTTCCCCACGCTGGTTGTGGGGCGAACTGATCTGCTCTCTGTATTTGAGCCATTGGCGCGATCGCTGAAGTGATGGGCAGTTGAACGTCCCGTATTCCCCTAGAATGCTAATCGAAAGGGTTTTAGCGCTAGAGAGTCCGCGAGGAAAATTCCTCAGCTTCTGGGTGTTGACCTTTATAGCCATGGCCTCACAGGTTGGAACAGGGTGCAGGGGTGAAACCCCCACACCTCTAAACCCAATGTCCTAACCTGTCTGTCTACAGCTATAAATCAAGCTGAAGGTTGATCAGGGAGTTTGAGGGCTTCGCCTTCAACAGGCAGCATTGACCCCTTCTTACTTCAACTCAAGATGTCACCACAACCTAGTCAAGCGGCTCAGAGCGATCGTAAAACCCAAAACTTGATATGTAAGGAGACTTTATTGTGGATCTGACCCGCATTCCCGCCCAGCCCAAGCCTGGTTTGCTCAACGTTCTGATCGAAATTCCCGGCGGCAGCAAGAATAAGTACGAGTTCGACAAAGATCTGAATGCGTTTGCCCTCGATCGCGTCCTCTACGCCTCTGTGCAATACCCTTTTGACTATGGGTTTGTGCCCAACACCCTGGCTGATGATGGCGATCCGCTTGATGGCATTGTGATCATGGATCAGCCCACTTTTCCCGGCTGCGTCATCACGGCCCGCCCGATCGGAATGCTGGAAATGATCGACGGCGGCGATCGCGACGAAAAGATCCTTTGTGTTCCTGATAAAGATCCACGCTACGCTCAGGTCAAATCTCTGGCAGACATTGCCTCCCATCGGCTGGACGAAATCGCCGAATTCTTCAGAACCTACAAGAACCTGGAGAAGAAAGTTACTGAAATTTTGGGCTGGAAGGATGTCGATGCAGTCTTGCCTCTGGTGGAAGAGTGCATCAAAGCAGGCGCTCAGAAGAGCTGAGGTGTGCTTGAGCACCTAGCAGTGACGCTCAGGGGATATGCGAAGAGGTAGGCCTTCTGCCAACTTGGGAAAAGGGGAGCACAAGCCTCTTTTCCCTCGCCGTCCTGACGGACTTGAAGGGCAGACGAAAATCGAAATGTATCTTGATGGCGGTTGATGCTGCCTAAGCAAGATTTATTTCAAGATGTTAGGCTCAACCGCAAATGTTAGATTCAACCGCTAACATTAAAGTTAGGTGAAGGTATCTTGAGCATTGTTAAACGCTGTTTGAAGTTTTGGTGTATTCCTGAATCCTTAAGTAAGGTTGGTATAAACAGATTAGGGCGCGTTCTCATTTCGTTTCAGGGTGACACTATCAGGTAACTTCCTGCCTCAACCATCTGTTTATGCAACGAACGCTTTTGCTGGCGAAGATCCATAACTGCACCCTCACTGATGCCAACATTAGCTATGTGGGCAGCATCAGCATTGATGCAAATCTTTTGGGCGCGGTGGGTATCCTACCCTATGAGCAGGTGCAAGTTGTCAATGTCTCCACGGGCGATCGACTGATTACCTACGCGATCGCAGCTCCCGCCAACTCTGGAGCAGTGGAACTCAACGGGGCAGCAGCCCGACGAGGTACACCGGGCGATCGACTGATCATCATGACCTATGCCCAGTTCTCATCGGAAGAACTCCGTACCTATGCTCCCAAGGTGGCTTTAGTGGATAGCCAAAACCGTCTCATCGAAGTCCGACAGTACACAGACCTGCTAGAAGAGGCTAATCGGATTACCCATGTCCCATCCTGACCCATCCGCACCCCAGACGCAGACCCACAGCCCAGAGGGCGCTCAAACAAATCCGCTCGATTTTGTCGTTGAGTTTTGGGGAGTCCGAGGCAGCATTGCGTCTCCGGGAGCCGAAACTGTGCGCTACGGCGGTAACACTTCCTGCGTCGAGATGAGGATTGGCGGCAAACGGTTGATCTTCGACGGCGGTACGGGCTTGCGAGTTCTAGGAAAAAGCCTGCTGGGGGAGATGCCTGTAGAAGCATATATGTTCTTCAGCCATTCCCACTGGGATCACATTCAGGGCTTTCCGTTTTTTGTGCCTGCGTTTATCAAAGGCAACTGCTTCCACATCCACGGGGCGATCGCGCCCAACGGAGCTACCCTCAGGCAGCGCCTCACCGACCAGATGCTCCACCCCAATTTCCCGGTGCCGATTCAGGTGATGCAGTCTGATCTCAAGTTCTATGACTTGTTCCCAGGGGACGTGATGAATTTGGGAGACATTACGATCGAGACTGGCCCGCTCAATCACCCCAACACAGCTATGGGCTACCGAGTCACTTGGAATGGACTCACGGTGGTTTATGCCACCGACACCGAGCATTACCCCGATCACGTGGATGAGAATCTGCTGCACCTCTGCCGTGATGCCAATGTGCTGATCTATGATGCCTGCTACACCGATGAGGAATACCACGATTCCAAGTCACCCAAGATTGGTTGGGGACACTCCACTTGGCAAGAAGCGCTGAAGTTGGCCAAGGCCGCCAATGTCAAGAAACCTGTGATTTTTCACCATGACCCCAGCCACAGCGATGATTTTCTGGACGATGTGGAGTCTCAGGTGCAGGCAGTGTTCCCCAACAGCATCTTGGCGCGAGAAGGGATGATCCTTCCTGTTGCGTAATTTCAGGAGGATCGCGCTGGCGACCCTCCTGAACAGGATTGCTAATCAAAGATGATCGGAGATACCCAGAAAGTTTCTGTATACCCGCCCAAATCAGGGAGATATACGGAAACTTTCCGTATAGTCAGTAGTTAGGTTGCATATTTGTCTGTGGGAGCATCACCGAAAGTTTATTGGTGGGCATCATAAGTCTGAAACGCTTAATGGCTAATTCATATGGATTCCACAGGTCTAAGTTTAGAGGCTCAACTGCATGAGGAAATGATTGCTATTTACCAACACGTAGGGCGTGAGACAGGGTATTGGGCGCGACGCTACCTGCAACGTGTGAAAAGAGTTGGTGGTTTGCAAGCAGCAAAAGATTGGTTAAGACCTAAAATTAGTCCAACAAGCGGTTTACAGAAATTAGTAGAGATAAACCGGCTAGACTTATCTCTTGAAGCCTTAGTTCTCCGCCAACCTTGGTCATCTCTTTTTACTAGCGATGAATTGTCCGTTGCCCAAAAGCGACTAAGTATTGTCTCCGGTTTTCGTCTTTCTGAGGAGGTCTCTGACGATCAAAAGTTGGTTGAGGGTTCGGTCTGCCAAGTTACTATTAATTCCTATGAGCGCAATCCTGAAGCCCGCAGACGTTGCATTGATTATTACGGTACAAGTTGTTGTGTTTGTGGTTTCAACTTTGAAGAGAAGTTTGGATCAGTGGCGCAAGGATTTATCCATGTGCATCACTTAAAACCGCTATCAGAAATTCAGAAAGAGTACGAGGTTGATCCAATTGCTG
>DATNQR010000685.1:0-2658 GCA_036703905.1 Thermosynechococcaceae cyanobacterium | reverse complement strand
CTGCCCTCTAAACCCTAGTTGACTGACAGATCTTTTCCCCTCATCCCTAAATCCCTTCTCCCACAAGGGGCGAAGGGACTTCAGACAAAGGACTGGGCTCGAAAGCCCCTCGTCCGCTCTGGGAGAGGGGTTGGGGTGAGGGCGGTTCGAGTTCTGTCAGTCAATCAGCTTTGAACCTCTAGAGGAGAAGCTCTTCCAATCTGTCAACTCCCCTGCTCTTTCAACCCCTTCAAGCTACAGTCCAACCTCTGTCCGCTTAAGCCGCTGGCGCTTGGTCTAGTAGCTCTTCTGCCACTTGAGTCACGGTTTTGTTGAGGTATAGAGCCCGCTCATTTACGTTCCTGATCCAGCTAGCGGGAAACCAGTGATGTTGACCGTCGGGGGAATCGTTCTTCGTGAGTTTGATATAGCGATCACCCTCGACCTTATCCACATTGCCGATGTGAACATCTGAAGCACCGGACAAACCTCCAGGGCCTTCAGCATAAACAGGCATATGGTCTTTGATATATTCAAGATATTCCGTCACTTCTGATGCCATCTCGCTCTCCATTAACGCTAAACGTCATGCCTCAAGCCGCTTCGAGCGCTTGGGTTCTGCAAGCTCTAGCGTAAGCGTCTCCTTGTCGTAGCTCTTCACTCTAGAGATAGAGAGAGAATGGCTGGTATTTTTCACCTGAAACTCGGTAGAATGGCCACCTGTGTCTTTAGTAGAAAGCATCGAGATTATTCATGGCTAAGAAGAGCATGGTCGAGCGGGAAAAAAAGCGCGAGAAGCTAATCGCGAAGTATGCCGAAAAGCGGGCCGCGCTGAAAGAGCAGTTTGAAGCTGCTACCACTCAACAGCAAAAGCTGGCGGTTCACCGTCAGATCCAGCAGCTTCCCCGCAACAGCGCTCCCACCCGGCTGCGGAATCGGTGCTGGGCGACGGGTCGCCCCAGAGGCTACTACCGCGACTTTGGGCTGTGCCGCAACGTTCTGCGGTCGATGGCTCACGAGGGTTTACTGCCCGGAGTTGTGAAGTCTAGCTGGTAGGTTTCCTTGAGGAATCGTGAAGTGGAGGATGTTGACTGATACATCCTCCACTTTCTCATGTGCCTACTCCGCCAATTAGGAACTCTGAAATTGGACTTGGCTGCTTGCGGCAACGATCGCCCTAGCTCGCCGACGCTTTGCGATCGCCTGTAGATACAAGTCTTCAGGCGCGATCTAAACTGGTGGGTTCTCCCAAAAGCAAAGGCCCGTCGATGACCTGTAGCAGGTGGCTAAATCTTAGCCGTTGCCATCTCCCCTACTCTCCGCAGCAGCGATCGATGCCCAAACTGTCCAGCAGCAAATCGCTGACAGCGTTGGCCACAGCAAACTCGCCAAAAAAGCTTTGAGAAAAATCAAACGCCGACATTTCGGTGACGATCGCCAGCACTAGCGACCCCAGATCGTTCTCGCCTTCCATCCGTTGGCGCACGAAGATCTGAGCCGCGCGATCGGCAATTTCCTGGTTCACTCGCTCTGGAATGTATTCCTGATTCAGCCAACTAAGCAATGCGGCCCGCAGCCATTCACCTTCCTGTTCTGGGTTTCTAGTGGGGGGCAGGGTAATCGGTGGAATTGGCTCAACCATCGGCGCAGGCTTCACATTGTTGAGGAGTCTAAGTTGAAGAGTCCAAGCTGAGGGGTCTGGGTGAGGGCAACTAAACCTCTTCCCTGCTACTCAGTGTAATCTGCGATGTTGCCTCTGATGTTGCCTCTTCGGTAGAACGATCGAGCCTTGTTCTGTCTTAGCTGCCGCGCTCTGGTGCTGCCACACAAGTCGCTTGCAGCACCCGCAGTTCGTTGCTGCGAAACACAGTGCAGCGATCGATCGCCTGCTGTACGATTGGTTTTGTCCCTTGCTGAAGAGCGCTGACAGCAGCTTGAGTTGTGGGTTGATATTGTTGGAGCCAATCTTTGCTCAGGATGAATTCTGGGGTGAAGGTTTTGTCGTTGAGTAACCAGAAGTCGATGCCATACTGGTCTGTGAAGCGCTGAACCTCTGACAAGCTGGGGCTGTATTGCGCCCGAATCAAATCGATCGCCCGTTCCCGAAACTGGCGATAGTAGCCTAAGTGATACGGAATTCCATACTCTCGCCCCACCAAGATCGATCGTTGGGCAAAGGTAGGAAGATTGTCGGCTTCTGAGATCAACGATGCAATCAAGCTGGACTTGGGCTGTTCAGCAAAGAAATTGTAGAGGTCAGGAAATTTTCCAGCCATGTAACCGGGGTAGATCCGCACCGGCAGCAGCCACTCTTGTAGAGGAGAGCGAGCCTGAAATTGAATTAGGGCAGGGTAAATCAAGAGTAAGAGACTGAGAATGCTGGTCGTAGCGATCGCTCCTATCTGCCGCGCCCCCTGGGCTGACCATCGCCACAGCCCATCCAGCAAAATTGTCAGGGCAACTCCGGCAGCAAGCGCCAGAACAACTTTCAGGCTGTGCTGGGTGTAGCGGCTGGGATGGTGCAGCCGAAACAGCAGCGCGTGAGCCACCAAAAAACAGCCGAGCGAAGACAGCCCAATCTGCCCAAACACCCGCCCACGCTCAGTGACTTGCTGAGCTAGAGGGAAGTGACGCGATCGGAGCAGCCACGGCAGCAGCAGCCCTGCCAGCAGCAACGGG
>DATNQR010000684.1:0-3458 GCA_036703905.1 Thermosynechococcaceae cyanobacterium | reverse complement strand
GATCGAGGTTGCCGCAGGCTACGCTTGGCGACCATCGGTGCTGCTGGTGGATGGGGCAACACTGCTGGCAGAAGGTCAAGCTTGTATTTCTCCCGATCGTGCAGCTCAAGGGCGGACCGATTCGGAGCAATCCGGTGTTGCGAGGCAGGATGTGTTGAGGCGGTTTCCCAAAGAATCAGAGTGGCTGCGGGCGCTGAACCAATACCTGCAAGCGGCGGGATTTCGGGGAATTATTGGACAAAGCTGGCAGGAAGTGGTGCTGCAACTCCAGTCCCAAAGCGTCGAGGTGCTGCTGCTGGACTGGACGGATGCAACTTTGTCTCCAGAGGCGATCGCTGCTTTGAAAGTGCTAGAGCAGCTACATCCCAAGCCGCCTATCTTAGTGCTGGATCATCGCAGCCACACCAACGATGCTGAAGTAATGCCGCCGCTTCCTGCCTCGCTCCAAAATCTTGCAACTCAAGTGTTGCCGCCTTTACCTATGGCAGAACTGCTGCAAGCAATTAGCCAGACGATCGAAAAGAAGTAGCGCCGAGCAATGTGTCCAGGACAAGCAGGAACTTCAGATCTGCTGCAACCCTCCGGTTCAGCCGTCACCGAGGACACTGAGAAAACCGTCACAGGTTCATGAAGTTCCAGGGGAAAACTCGGCAAACTAGGGACTAAGCGTTTAACTGTACTTTGTTGCCCTGTCATTTACTGGCGGGGCAATTTTATTATCGCTTGAAGCCTATAACACACGGAAGATGAAGGGATAACGGAAAGGCTGAACAGAATCGCTTAAAGAAGCACTAACAGCCCAAATCGTCAGACCCCAGTGAACTAGCCACCAGAGACCGCCTGCCAGGCCAAAGGTGACGAACGATAGGGGAACCAGTAGAATTCCGTAGAGCCAGACATTGAAGTGGAAGTTTACCGCCTCCTTCGCGTTTTCCTTGACGACTGGATCGTCTGAGGTGAATAGAATCGCCAGGGGAATAGCGATCGCCACGATCGTAGCGCTGAAGAAGATCGACGCATGGCTCAGGGCAGACAGCAGCTTGCGCTTGTCATTATCAAAACCGACGGGCATCTGCGGGCCTTGCATTGAGGTATTCTCCTGAGTGTTCAATTTCTTCTATCAAAGTGATACTGATATTTTATCCAAATCTGCTTGGGGAGAAACGCTCCGACTGGTAGAGTTAACCGACCAAGTTCTACCGCAGCAACCCTCTACTGCGTCGGTTTGTGTAGCTGTAGCTATGTCATTCAGAAGCCGGGGTGTTCTTAAATGTGGGGGCAAGGAAAGCCACCAGAGCACCGATCGCAAAGCCCGCAATGTTGCGAACCAGAGGGAGCCACTCAGAAGTGCGAGTGATGACGGGGGCAATGCCAAAAGCAATAAACAAGATGCCCCAAAGCGGCGAGAAGATCAGCGCCCACTGCCAAGCGATGAGCTGACCCTCCTTCCGTGGATGGGCGGCAAAGCCACAGATCACGCCCCCAAGCACTGAGGTAATTAGCGTCAAGATCCACTGCTCCTGGGGCAACCCTGGCACAACCAGACACCCGCCCCGCCTTAAGCACACTTGCAGCGTATCGATCGCCCCCAGCACCGCACCATCTTCGCCATTTTCCCGGACATAAAACTGGTTGCCAAAGCGAGTTTGCAGTTCAATCCAGAAGGTGCGGGATAGAAGGGGATAGTAGTCATCGCCTACGCTGAAGTTGAGCAAGTTGCCGCCGCGCGGGTCTGCCACCAGCAAAACGCTGTGGTCGTCCAGCTTCCAGTAATCCTTGACTGCCGTGCCAGGAGTGCGATCGAACTGCGTCAGCACTCGCATTCTCCAGCCCGTTTCCTGCTCGAAGTTCTCTAGTTTCTGAGCTAGGGCTGCTTCTTCTTTGTCCGTGAGAATTTTGGCCAGATCGATAATAGGAGTCTGGACTTCGGGCAGCAAATCGGGATTGTTGTAAGCGTGGGCGATCGCAGTAGGACTTACCCAAACGAAGAGAGCCAGCAGAAAAGCGGCTATGGGAAAGACCATCTGCTGCATCTGGACAAGGGGCGAGCGTGAGAGGCGGACGATCGCCTCCCTGAACATCCAGGTTGGCTCACTCGAAGGCGTTTGGTAAGTCATGAGCAGGTTCTCTAGCAGGAGTGGATAGCAAAAACAAGTCAACTTCCTGAGAAACAGTGTAACGTTTCTTTACACTTACTTAACCTCGTTTGACCTTAATAATCTCAGCTTCTGTCCATCAACTGAGTAGATGAGCAAAGTAAGTACATGAGAAAAGGCGTGAAATCAAACTGAACCTATTTGGTCTGTTTACCCAGCATCCAGCAAATCCTCTAGCTCGCGACTACGCTAAAGCAACTTCATGCTCTAGAAACTCCTGCACATGGCCCAGGTAAACTTCTGGAGCCTCCAGCATAGGGAAGTGGGCCGTGTTAGAGATTTCTACATACTGCACGATCGGGTTCAGTACAGCCGCCTGCTGACCCAGCCTAGCGGGAATGATGATGTCGTACTCGCCTGCAATCAGCAGCGTTGGTACTGCAAGCTGCCGGAATTCCTGTGGCATCACTTCCGTAGCTTTCTGGCTTACCGACGTGAAGATCGTGCCCAAAGCCGCCTCATAGTCCGCTAAGAGGAAATCATTTAGAAACTCGCGGCTAATCGTTCCAGGTAGAGGTCGATAGACAAAGCGCTGCATGAACAGGCGATCGACCAACGGTAGCCCATATAGCCATTTGGGGCGAAATTTGACCACGTAGCCCCCAAATTTGTAGAACGCATTGAATGCTTTTTCGTCATACTCAAAAACGCCGCTACAGGTGAGAATCGCCCGCTTCACCCGATCGCTGTATCGGTTTAGAAAAAACACGGCGATCGAAGCCCCCATAGAGTGCGCGTTGAGATAAACCTGCTCTAACCCCAACGCCTCCAACAAGCCCGCCAGATCGTCGGCGTAGGTTTCCAGTTCGTAGCTCAACTCAGCGGCGCTTTTCGGCGGTTCAGCCAATGGTGAGGATTGAGTGCGCGATCGTCCAAAGCCGCGCAGGTCATACAGCAGACCGTCGAACTGAGCCGAAAGCGCCCGCGCTGTGCTTTCCCAGTAGCGAGACGAGCCGCCCCAACCATGGACAAACACCATCACGGGTTTTCCTGAAGGCTGCGGGTCGCCGGAGGCAGTGATCCGCTCGTAGTAATGGTCGTATGCGTTAACTGAAACGTGAGGCATGGGTGAGTTTCGGAGACTGGACGATTGGGCTTGACTAGAGCGACTGAGTTCAGCATCCTCCATGATATAGCCATAGTTTCACAAGTTAGGACGGGGTGCAGGGGTGGAACCCCTAGCTGGGGGCAACGCCCTCATACCTCCCTAAACTCAGTATCCTAAGCTATCTGTCTTCCCTATCTACAGCTACGCTTTTTCGGAAGCCGCTGGGCAGAGAGAAAGACGATCGTAATACGGTT
>DATNQR010000683.1:0-3932 GCA_036703905.1 Thermosynechococcaceae cyanobacterium | reverse complement strand
GGGTGTGGCGTTGGGCAATTTGGGCAACGCTTACTATGGGGCGGGACTTTACGTGAAAGCGATCGAGATCCACCAAAAGCGTTTGGACTTAGCCCGAACCCACCGAGATCGACAATCTGAAGGCAAAGCTAATGGGGACTTGGGGTTGGTATACCAAGCTCTAGGTCAGTTTGACAAAGCGATCGACTTTGCCCAACGACAACTCACGATCGCACAACAAACCCAGGACTCGGCAGGACAAAAGATGGCCCTGGCAAACCTGGGTATTGCCTACCACGAATTGGAGAACTACAGCAAAGCGATCGAGTTTCAGCAGCAGCGCTTGACCCTGGCCCAACAGACAAAGGATTTAAAGGCGCAAGCGGAAGCTCTGGCTAATCTGGCTGGAGAACACTATTTTTTAGGGGAGTACGATCGCGCCATCAGTCTCTACGAGCAAGCCTGGAAAATTGCCTGGGAGAATCTGCACGATGCCGATGTGCTATACGGGCTGCGGGGCAATCAGGGCTTGGCGTATTTTCAGCAGGGCAATACGGCTAAGGCGCTGGAACTGTACCAGCAGAGTTTTACCTACCTGGCATCGCGGAACAATCAACGCGGACAGGGTGTAGTCAAGAACAATGTGGCGGTGTTGCGCTGGCAGTCTGGCGATTTGGTGGCGGCAGAGAGAGCGCTGCGGGAGGCGATCGAGTTTTGGGAAGCTTTGCGATCGCGCTTAGGCAGCAATGACGGCTATAAAGTGTCCATTTTTGAAACTCAGAATGCCCCCTACTTAAATCTTCAATCCGTGCTGCTGGCCCAAAACAAGCCCGAAGCTGCCCTAGAAATTGCCGAACGGGGTCGCGCCCGTGCCTTTGCTGAACTCTTGGAGCGACGGCAGACCTCCGCAACCGCCAAGCCCGCTCCACCGCCGACGATTCAGCAACTCCAACAGGTTGCTAGAGACCAGAATTCGACCTTGGTGGAATACTCTATTCTGTCGGAAAACTTCAGTTTGAAAAAAGCGCTGCGAGTGCAGGAGTCTGAGGTACTGATCTGGGTGATTCAACCCACTGGGCAGGTGTCGCTCCGACGCTCCAATCTCAAACCTCTGGGGCAGCAGAACGCCTCATTGGCGACTTTAGTGGCTCAAAGCCGCGAAAGCATTGGCTTAGGTAGCCGTGGCACGGCGCGTAATCCCAGTCAATCCTCAAATCAGCCTGACCTCTCACGCTCTGACCTCGCACGCCCAGCTTCCCTCCGACAACTGCACCAGATCTTGATCGAACCGATCGCCGACTTGCTCCCGGACAACCCCTCTGATTCGGTGGTGTTTGTCCCCCAGCGATCGCTGTTTCTGGCTCCCTTCCCTGCTCTCAAAGATGCGACAGGCAAGTACTTAATTGAGAAACATACTCTGCGACTGGCTCCTTCTCTGCAAGTGCTGAACTTGACTCATCAGCAACGGCAAACTTCGACCGCGGTTGCTGCCTTGATTGTTGGCAACCCCACCATGCCTAAAGTTAGCTTTGCGGCCGGTGAAGAACCAGAGCAGTTGCCCAACTTGCCAGGAGCGGAACAGGAAGCTAGGGCGATCGCGACATTGTTCAACACTTCGGCACTAACGGGCGATGAGGCCACTAAGTCGATCGTTGTTCAGCGCATGAAGCAAGCAAAAATCATCCATCTGGCAACCCACGGCTTATTGCACGATTTTGCTGGACTGGGTATGCCGGGAGCCGTAGCATTGGCTCCTGACGGCTCAAGCACTGGATTGCTGAGCGCTAGTGAGATTCTCGATTTGAAACTGAATGCCGAGTTGGTGGTTCTGAGCGCCTGCGACACGGGACGCGGCAAGATCACTGGAGATGGTGTGATTGGGCTATCACGATCGCTGATTGCTGCCGGAGCGCCCAGCGTAGTCGTGTCGCTTTGGGCAGTTCCCGATGCCCCAACTGCTGCTCTAATGACTGAGTTTTACCGGAATTTGAAAGCTGGTGTCCTCAAGGATCAAGCGTTGCGGCAGGCGATGGTGGTGACGCTGAGGCAGTATCCAGCGCCAAGAGATTGGGCAGCTTTTGTACTGATCGGCTTGTCAGCAGGACTTACATGATCCGTGTCCAGAGGTCATGTAAGTCCTGCTGCCCAAACCGTTTCTGAAGAAAGTCAACCAAAAGCCGAACCTTAGTCGAAAGATGACGATTGACTGGGTAGATCACGTAGATGCTCAGTTCAGAAGGCTGGTAATCTGGCAAGACAATCTGTAGGCTCTTTTGTTGAAGTTCGGGTTCCACGATGAATCGCGGCAGAAGCGTAATTCCTAAGCCACGAACCGCTGCCTCTTTCAGTACTTCCCCATTGTTGGAACACAGCACACCGTTGACCGAAACTGTGTGGTCTCCATCGGTTCTAGTCAGCGTCCATTGATTCTCAAGGGCAAGTTGGCCGTAGTGCAAGCAGGAATGGTGGCGCAGTTCGTCTGGGTGCGTCGGGATGCCATGCGTTTCAAGATAGGTTGGGGCAGCACACAGGACTCGCTGAGCCAAGGCTAGCGGATGCACAATCAAACTCGCGCTGGCTTGCGGTTTGGCAATTCGCACCGTCACATCGAATCCTTCTTCGATCGGATCAATGAAGCGATCGTTTAACGTTAGCTGCACTTGCAGATCGGGATATTGCAACAGAAAGTCAGCTAGGGCCGGAGCCAGATGCATTGTGCCGAACGACATCGGTGCATTCATCCGTAGCCTGCCTCTTGGTTCATCGTGAAGCTGGGCGATCGCTCGCTCTGCTTCTTTGAGGCTGGCTAGAATTTCCACGCAGCGATCATAAAATGCCAATCCTGTTTCTGTGGGGGTCACTACCCGCGTACTGCGATGCAGCAGTTGCACTCCCAGTTCATTTTCTAGCGCAATCACAAGTTTGTTAATGGACGATCGCGACACTCCCATCTCCCGTGTGGCGGCGGCAAAGCCACCGGAAACCACAACTTGAGTAAAAGCGCGAATCTCTTCAAATTTATCCATCGTTTACGCATTGTAGATATTCTAGAGACAATTCGCATCTAAAACAGTGTATTGTCTTTTTATTGGATTCAATTCATAATAACAGGGTGACTAGAACAAATTGCTCCCATCGTTTAGGAGACTTGAAATATGATTACGATTCGATCGGCCCAAGACCGTGGCATTGCAAACTTTGGTTGGCTCGATAGTCGCCATACTTTCTCCTTTGGCAACTACCATGATCCGAATCACATGGGCTTTGCCGACTTGCGAGTGATTAATGAGGACAAAGTAACTCCTGGACAAGGCTTTGGCACTCATGGACACCGCGATATGGAGATCATTTCCTATGTCCTTGAAGGCGCATTAGAGCATAAAGACAGCATCGGCACAGGTTC
Organism: Thermosynechococcaceae cyanobacterium; assembly: GCA_036703905.1. Lineage (GTDB taxonomy): Bacteria > Cyanobacteriota > Cyanobacteriia > Leptolyngbyales > Leptolyngbyaceae > DATNQR01. The sequence goes on along the minus strand of DATNQR010000683.1, from coordinate 550 downwards.
CATTATTCGTCCGGGCGATGTGCAACGAATGTCTGCGGGGACAGGCATCCGGCATAGTGAATTCAACGCCTCTAAGACCGACCCAGTACATTTCCTGCAAATTTGGATTCTGCCGGAGCAGGAAGGCATTGCACCGGGCTACGAGCAAAAGACTTTCACCGAAGAGGAGAAACGCGGCACATTACGGCTAGTCGGCTCTCGTGATGGGCGCGATGGCTCAATCACGATTCATCAGAACGTGGAGCTTTATGCTGCACTGCTGCAAGACAGTGAGACGGTCAATCACACGCTTGCCGAGGGAAGAGTTGCTTGGTTGCAAGTCGTGAGAGGTGCAGTTCAACTGAACAATCAACCCCTCACCGCCGGGGATGGAGCCGCCATTGCTCAAGAATCACAAATTACGCTGCAAGGTGCGTCTGAGGATGCTGAAGTGCTGTTGTTTGACATGACAGCATAACAGCTTGGAATCCACAGGCTTTGTCTCCGTTATAACTCCCTCATAGGTTGCGACGGGGTGTGAGGGCGCTGCCCCCACACCCCCTTCAAACTG
>DATNQR010000682.1:0-4736 GCA_036703905.1 Thermosynechococcaceae cyanobacterium | reverse complement strand
TGTAAAGATTGCAGCAAATTTCCATCTGTGTAAAGCGAGGTACTCATGCGTTTAGACCGAGACTTGTGAAAGGAAATGATAAGGAAAGAGAGCAGGTCGCGGATGGGTCGCGGGAACTTACTAACAATACCGCAAAGCTCTTTCTCTCCTGCCCTTAGAAATCTACTGGTAGAGATCTACTGGTAGAGATCTACTGGCTTCCAGAAATTTGCTGGCTTCCAGAAATTTGCTGGCTGCATAAAGACGACACCCCACTGGGTCGGTAGCAGGCAACGACTCGTCCCGCGCCTCGCAGTTGGGCGTGATAGGTTTGGCTGACTCGATCGCCCTGTCCAGAGACGCGATCGATGCCAATCCCGTTCCGTCCCTGGTCTTTGCCGGAACTGTGAATGTATTGATCTGCACCCAGATACAGCCCCACATGGGTCGCTTTAGTGGGGGTTCCGAAGAACACCAGATCGCCTGGAATCAGGTCGCTTAGCGCGATCGACTGCACAAAGGCTTCTTGCTGATAGGCATCTCTAGGAATCCAGATGCCCACTGAGGCAAAGGCCGCCTGCATCAGCCCAGAACAGTCGTAGTTAGGCGCAACTGTGCCACCCCAAAGGTAGGTGTTGGGCTGGGCGTGGGCGGCTTGAGTAAAGGCGATAACCTCTGGTATGCGGACGCGGATTTCGGATTCTGTCAGGGCGATCGGCTCAAAGGGCGAAGCTTCTTCTAGTTGCGCCAAGTCTGCCGTCGCCAGCCAGCCGGGGTAATCATCTTCCAGTAAGCGAACAGCGATCGCGACTGCTTGGGCTTCCTCTGGAGCCACGATCGTTAGCTGTCGTCCCGCCGCCGCTTGAGTAACTAAACTGTCGCAGGCGGGGGACTTATAGAGGTTCAGGTTAGTTCGACAGCGATGCTGCATAGGAAACGATCGCCTTTTGGCTCACAATCTTCCGAATCTTACTGGATGGCTGAGCTAGATGGCTGACCTAGATACCTAAAGTAGAAGAACCTCAAAACTCCTTCTTTCTCCACTTGTGGGCGATCGCGTATTTCTACACCTAACTTCAAGATTGCGAGTATTCTTGAAGACAAGCAATTTCCTTAGCCTGCACCGACTTCCTGACATTTTTTATGTCCCAGCTTAATTTGTTGCAACGTGCGAAGCAGGGTAATGCAGACGCGATCGCTGCGTTGATGAATCAGACGCTGCGAGACAAAGCCGTGACCGCGAAAGTTGTGCGAATTCAGGACTATTTGCACATTTCCTTCATCGCTGCTAATCCTTTGAACCAGGCAACGCTGACGGAGTTTACCCGTCAGGGCTTGGCGCGGTTGCAGGTGGAAACAATTCAGACCGTCAAGGTGTATGGGTTACAGCAGGAAGAACTGCCCAACTGGATTTCGACGTTTCAAATTGGACTTGAGGTAATTCCTGAATCTCCTGAACAAACAGGCTTTTGGGGCGGCAATTTAGCCAGTTTAGTTAGTAGTCTAGGCGATCGCTGGAGCAAAGTCCTCCTCAAGGCAACTCAACAACTCTCGGAGGTTCAGCAGGTAATTCAGACCGAAGGCGTGGGCTGGAAAACCCGTTTGAAAAGCGTTCGATCGCTCCAGCTCATCCCGGCTCCTCAAGATATTCTGCCTCCTGGCATAAGCGCTATGGGCTATGTGGCGATTGCGAGTGTAGTCACGGTAGGTGCTTTTGTGGCGGGCGGCACGGTGGCGGGAATCGCTATCTCTCATGGGGAGTCAGCAAGGCCAAAAGCAAATAGCGCTGCGCCTCCGGCGAACCGGACTGCCCCAATGGTAGAACAGCAGGAAGGCAGGCAGTACCTCAACCGCATGGTAGAAGCTCAGAAGCTGTTCTATCAAAAGAATCAGCAGCTAGCTCAATCGCTCGAAGAGCTAGAACGATCGGCAGCAGTCGTTTCCCATAGCTACAACTACACCTACCGAGTGACTACGGCTACGCCTACCCAGTTTCAGCTGGCAGCGATCGCCAGAATCTCCACTCTCAAAAGCTACGCTGCGGTCGTCTCGTTACCTGAGCCTGCGGGGGCGATTGCCACAAAGCTCTGCGAAACCAGTCAGCCTTCCCAGGTTCCGCCGATCGTGTCCCGAACTGCTCTCAGTCCGCTTCAGTGCTCTGCTGGCTCTGTCGCGGTTCCGTAGAGTTGCGTTCTGCTGAGTTAGTCTAGGCAAGCTCAAAGCGGGTCAATCACGGAGCTTGAACATTGACCCGCTTTGAACGGAGCGATCGACCTAATCCGCCGTCTCTAGGGTTGGTTGGTACACTCCGGTCAGGCAGACCTGCTCGACTGCGGGCGTGAAACCGAGCCACTGGGAAGCCACTGGGACAAACGAAGCCGGAGCGCCACTCACACAGAACCGAGTTGGGTGAGGAGAGCGAGAACTGCGTAGTCCCAGCAGATCGAGTTCTTGGGCGGCCGCAGCGATGACGTGAACCGCTGGATCGATTAACCGGACAGTGGGGGGCAGAATCTGGTGCAGCACAGGAGCCAAAAAGGGGTAGTGGGTGCAGCCATAGATTAGGGTGTCGATCTGGCGCTGCATCAGAGGTGTGAGGTAGTCCTGGGCGATCGCTTGGGTATAAGGTTCCTGAACGCGATTTTGCTCAATGATGGGAACAAATTCTGGACAGCCAACCTGCCAAACTTCAGCGCTGGAATCGATTTCCGCGATCGCCTGTTTATAGGCATTGCTGGCGGCGGTGGCTGGCGTGGCAATCACACCGATGCGCCGGCCCCGCTGCACAGCAGCCCTCGCCCCCGGCAAAATCAAGCCTAGAATCGGAACTTTGAACTCCGATCGTACTTCCTCCAGCACCAGCGCCGAACTGGTGTTGCAGGCCATGATCACCATCTTTACGTGCTGCCGCTCCATCCAGGTCAAAATTTCCCGGACAAACTGAAGGATCTGCGCCCGCGATCGCGTTCCGTAGGGCACTCGCGCCGTATCGCCAAAGTAGATCACTGATTCCTGGGGCAACTGCCGATACAGTTCCCGCAGCACTGTCAGGCCACCAACACCGCTATCAAACACGCCGATCGCATCCGAACTCCGACGGGACTTGAGCTTTGCTCCAAGACGATTCTCCGACACTCTCCACACCTCCAAACTAGACGCAAACATAGAAAACTAGGAACATGAAAGCCACGAACATTGAAGCGATCACGAGCCTCGCTGGATGTACTGTAGGATACCGCGAACGATCCCTGCCGCCATCTGACTTCGGAAAGCCGGACTCGATAGCCGCGCGGCATCGTCTCGACCTGTGACGAATCCAGTTTCCACTAGAACAGAGGGCATGGAAGTTCTACGAAGCACATAGAACCGAGCTTGGCGAACGCGACGATCGGCCATGCCAGTGCTGGCTAGCACACTGGCATGGATGCTGCGGGCCAGCTCCAGGCCGCTTTCGTAGTAGTAGGTTTCCAGACCGTTGACCTCGGGGCGGCTGAGATCGATCGCGTTGGCGTGGATGCTGACAAACAGCGCCGCTTTAACCTGCTGGGCCAGTTGCACACGGGGTTCCAGGTCTAGATCCCGATCGTCCTCGCGGGTCAGAACAGCTTGTACGCCCTGTTTCTCTAACAACGTTGCTACTTGGCGGCTGATGTCCAGCACGATTTCTTTTTCTTGGATGCCGCGAATGCCGATCGCTCCCGGATCAGGCCCACCGTGACCTGGATCAATGACCACCACCAGCTTGCCGTTGGGAACCCGTGGACGGGTTGGCGGCGTGGGATTGGTGCGGGGTGGGACTGGAACTGGAATTGTGGAAATAGGCGGCGTGACGGGCGGATTGGGGCGGGGACGTTGCAGTTGCAGAGCCAGGGTGCGGGAGTTAGGCTGGTTGGGTTCCGTGATCTGCACACCGATCGCGGGCTGTACCAGAATTACCACCGTGCGCGGATTTTCCTGACGGAGACGCAATTGCTTGATCGGACTAGTCGCATTGAACTGCGGCCCTTTCACCTGGCTAGAGAGTTGGGCCTCGTTGATGGTGATGCGATAGGAGGCAGTGGCGCGATCCCAGCCGGAAGTGTAGCTCAGAGCTTGATTGGCGCGGATTACCAGCTGTCCAGAGCGACTGTCAAGCTCGATCGCTTCGATTGTTGCCAGGCGCGGTGTCGTAGTCGGCGGCGTGACTGGCGTAGAGGGCGTGGGCTGAGTAGCTACACCGCCGCTCAGGGGAATCAGCGCTACGCCGCCCAAATTGCTAACCGAAGCCTGCCAATCGGGACTGTTGGGATCAACATTCAGCGTCACACGGGCGATCGAGGGGGAGGATTGCACCTGACTCAACAGCAGACGACTCACCCCAAACCGGCCGATCAACTGGTCGCGCCGCGCCGTCAGCGCCAACGTGGTGTTGAGCAGATCTAGGGTAATTTGCCGGCGATCGGCGCTGCGGGATTGGCGAATTTCGGGAGTGCTGCCACTGGTGCGAACAAAGATACCATCCGGCGTAACCTGAATTGCCTGAAGCTGAGTGCTGCTCTGGCTGGAGCTTGGCGTTGTGGGGTTTGGTGTTGTGGGGTTTGGTGTTGTGGGGTTTGGTTGAGTTGCCACCGCAGAAAGCTGCGGCGTAGGGATTTGAACCGTCCACTGCCGAGCGGTAATGCCCCGAAATTTTACCTGAGCTGGATCGATCGTGTAGCCCGGAGCAAGCTCCACCACGATCCGAGTAGTGCCGCGATCGAACTGGCCCACGCGGATGT
>DATNQR010000681.1:0-3005 GCA_036703905.1 Thermosynechococcaceae cyanobacterium | reverse complement strand
TTCGAGCATTTTGTCGCGGGGGTGAGATTGAAGTGAAAAAGCGAATCAGGCGGGGCAAAACAAAGCGGGGTAAACGTCCCTACGCAAGCAACTGGGACAGCAGGTGCCATGGATCGCGCACGGCAACACTCAATCTCTGCGTCTGTGGTTGGCACTGGGCGGATCTGGTACACCACCTCTACTACTCCAAGCGCCGGTGTCTATGGCTGCGTCCCATCTACGGCTGTGAAGTCCCTGGCTGGGACGTAGTGCCAGTGTGCGATTCCTGCCATCAACGGCTTCATACACCCTCAGTCTGGGTCAAGCATCCATCCAATCCTGACCTTGATCGCAACATTCCCTCGGTGGTATGGCAACTGCGCCTTAACTACCTGCTGATCTCCCTCTGGTGGTTTTGGCTGCTGCTGCTCGTTCTCTCCATTCTTCTATTTCTCCAGGTGGCATCATGACGGCAATCTCTGTCCGCGATCGCTACGTTTCTCACCATCACCTGCTGCTGGGGATTGCAGGCATCATCCTTATCACCAGCTTTGCTCCGGTTGCGGTGCAGTCGGTCAAATCTGCTGTGCAGCCCCAGCCAGGGGTGAAATCAACGGAAGCTGATTTTCAGACTGCGCTGAAGCAAACCCTCAAATGGGAGGGCGGCGGCTGCGGGAACGAGCGCAACGATGCGGGAGGATTGACCTGCAAAGGGATTACGGATGCTGAGTACCGCAAGTGGCGGCAGGCTCATGGCAAGCCGGAGCAGGCAGTGACGGGTATGACCCAGGACGAAGCTATTGCCATCTACAAGGGTTACTGGGAGCGCTGCAACGCGGGAGACAAACCCATGCCGCTCTCGTTTGCAGTATTGGATACCTGCGTCAACTTCAATGAGGCGAAGGTGCGAGACTGGTTCGAGAATCTGCCTAATGATCCCAAGCAAGCGGCGGCAACTATTTTCGATCGCCGCATGGTGTACCGAAAACAACGGGTGCAGGAAAAGCCTGATCAGCAGAAGTTTTTGGCGGGGTGGTTGAACCGGGATGAAGACGGTAAAAAGTTCGCTCTTAATTATTCCTCTAGCGCTAGGGCAACCGTCAGCATTTCTCCCCCCAGTTCTGATCCAAGTGCCAGCGTCGTCAGCCTCTACGCTGGCACTCAACAAGGCAGTGGAGTTAGTTTCGGCAGTCGGCGGATCGTCACCAATGCTCATGTGGTCAAGGAGGCAGGCGAGCGCGTGGCAGTGAAGTTGCCGAATGGGGAGTCGGCGAGCGCTCTCATCAAGGCGCAGAACAATAACTTGGACTTAGCCCTACTGGAACTTGATCGAGACATTCCCGCCATCGCTCTAGCAACGATCGCTCCTCGCCCTGGCGACCGTGTGAGCAGTATTGGCAATCGGTTTGGCAAGCCTGGGACAAAAACTGAAGGCAAAGTGTTGTCAGCAGAACCGAATCGCCCTGCCCGAGCCGATTCCAACCTACTCCACCCGGGTAATTCGGGTGGAGCGGTGGTTAACGATCGTGGGGAATTGATTGGGATGGGATGGCGAACTTCTCCTAAGAATTCTCTCGCTATTCCTACTTCTGTTGTTCAAGAGTTTCTCAAATAACCCAGTAATTAGTCATGGCTACGATCGTTCTCACAGCGAAACAGCAAGAAGAATTAGGTCAGCGCTCCACACCGCTCGAACTCACTTGCGGGCGGCTGCGGCGGCAGGCGCTCAAAGATCAGCAGTGGGAGCGCGAGTGGTTAGAGGACGACACTCTACCCGACTGCTCAGACCGCCTCTCCTTCGAGTTCTTCGCAGACCACAAAAAAGCTGTTAGAGGAAGGAAGACCTGGCGGGGGTTGTGGGTGATCGAGTTCCCTGATAGCCCGACTTCTCGCAGTGGGGAGGTCATTGGCTTGAAGTATTCCTGCCAGTACAAGCAAGAAATGCCGATCGTGCAGTGGCTCAACGGACTGATTAGCTTCAGCCATCCCGAAGTTTTGGTGCTGCAACGGCAGCAACTCAGTTTGTTCTAGTTTCAATAGGAGGGCGCTCTGGCAAGCTTTCCAGGGCAATAGACAAGCGCTGTCTCTGTACATGGCTCTTGACAAAATCTCTTGACCGCCGCTTCGATGCTGCCTTCGGCGTTAGCCGTCCAGAGTCAGAGTACAACACGAGACTGGCTCAACGGCTACAGATGACTTCAGCCGCAGCACCACCTGCACAATCCACCGACAAACGTCCACCACCCAAATCATAAAGCTGTCGGTTTCCTAATCCTAAAAGGACAAAGGGCTTAACCATTGAGAGGTTTCACAGAGGGACTGAAGCTGATACTGCTCTGCACACAGTAGCGATCGCGTCCCTCCTTTTTCGCGCGGTAAAGCGCTGCATCAGACGTTATGAAGAAAAGTTCAGAGCTAGATTGTAACTGAGGAACGATCGTCGCTACCCCCGAACTCAAGGTGACATGCTTCGCGATTTCTGAACCGCTATGAGAAATGTTTAATTCTCTAATGCTGGTGCAAATTGCCTCGGCGACGACAGCAGCACCAGCCTCATCCGTATTGGATAAAATGACTGCAAATTCTTCGCCCCCATAACGGGCAGCGAAATCACTAGAACGTTTCACACTGCTACTGATGGCTTTTGCCACCGACTGTAAGCAACGATCCCCTGCTTGATGTCCATAGGTATCGTTATATTGCTTGAAGAAATCCACATCACATAAGATGAGCGAGAGCGGCTGTTGCTCTCTCACCATTCGTCGCCATTCTTGAGCAAAGTATTCATCAAAGCAACGCCGATTTGCCAGACCTGTTAAACCATCTATGTTTGCTAGGCGTTGTAAGGCAAGATTTGCTTCTTGTAATTGCTGCTGTAGCAACGCCTGCTGCTGTTGCAGGTGAGCTTGGGCAATGAGGCGGCGAACCCGCTGGTTGAGCACAGCCCAGTGAATCGGTTTGGTCACATAATCTACGGCACCTGCCTCAAACGCTCGCTCGACCGATTCTTCGGATTCTAAGGCTGT
>DATNQR010000680.1:0-3698 GCA_036703905.1 Thermosynechococcaceae cyanobacterium | reverse complement strand
AATAGAGTACTCTTCAAGCCTAGAGCCGCTTGCAGAGCGTCCCCACTCATCGATCGCTTCCCTTTGTCTCCCACTACCAGCATGGATTTGATGCGTCCACAACCGCTAACGCTTTCGGGACTGAGGGAAACCACCTCGCCCACGCCTGGAATTTTCGCGCTTAACCTGCTGCGATCGATCTCCTCTTTCCAGGAAGCAACAGAGGAAGTTGTGTCGAAGTCCGTGACCGATCGCAAGTAGGGCAACGCTTGCACCCAGACATCTTCTACGTTCTCCGTGCAGCCCCCCGCCGAAGAGTGAAACACTGCTTCGATAATTTGCCCGTTGTTGATCAGCACTTGGCCTGCGGTCTGGTTAACGGCGGTTTGGGTTCCCAAAGATTCGTCATCAATGCCTTCATAGACCTGCCATGCCTGGGTATTGCCCAGGTCATAGCCTGCTTTGCCGCCGTTCTGCCGTTGATAGAGCGCATAGGAGCGGGCGGCCACAGCCTGCGCTTTCAACGCTTCCAAAGGCCAGCCTTTGCCCATTTCCTTACCCAAAACGCTGTAGAGATATTGCTCTAGATCAACATGATTGATGGCGGTGACTCCGTTGGCGGTCGGAATAACCTGCGCTCGACCGCGATACCAACGATCGCCGATCCAGACGTAGCCACCTTCGCTGGGTTCAACCCAAACCTGTCTACCTTTCCATTTATCCAGCGCTACATTGCCTTGATTAAGCTGAGCGACGAAGGAATTCATCGCCGCAATTTCCCCCAGCTTGTTGCCTGCGCCGTCCGTCACAACTGCCTTGGTGGAACTGCCCACTTTAACTGCGTTTGCGTTCTCATCGATCGCCACCCGCATCTCCACTGAGGCAGCCTGGGCAGCAGCACGGGTCAGGCCTGCGGAAGCGATCGTCATTCCTATCACCAGCAGTCCCAACCACCACTGCCGCTTCAGCGATCGCAGCCCTAATCTCAGCGCTGGAAAACTTGCCAACGTCATTCCTTGGTTCTCCTCGTGGATTTAGATCAAACTGCTTTTCGTAACACTCTAACTTAAATCAAGAGGATGCTTGAAAAGTCCTCTAGTGTGTTTTTCCACATCGCCCACGAAAACTTACACAAGAGAATTGAGTTTTTGTGAAGTACAGGAAGGAGAGTGGATCAAAGTTCATCTTCTGCTCTGGGAGAGGGTTTAGGGCGAAGGCAAATTCTGGTAAGACAAGTGTATAAGTACCTTAAAAAGAAGCATCGAAATGTCAATTTAGTCGTAGCGATTTTCAGATATTTGAAGTGGTCAGAGATCCTCTTGAGGATTCTCCCAATACTCTCTAGGACGTGCAAGTAAGACGTGTAAACTGAGGTTCAGGTTGCCGCTTCTGCTAGTCGATCGGGCAGCTATCTCTCTGTAAGGATAGCCTGACTGCCACAGAAATTCCCTCTACGCTGCCCACGTCTGACCTGTCCGCTCTTCTTCTACCTGTCTCTCTTCTACAATAGATTGAGAGAAACATCAGCTTCGAGGCGGCACGTGACCAATTTGCATTGGCGGCAACGAGTGGGCAACCAGCGAGATTGGGTGTGGCGGGGGTGGCAGATGCGCTATACCTACGCACGATCGGCACAACCTCAACCCAACAGTCCACCGATCTTGCTGCTGCATGGGTTTGGCGCATCGATCGGGCAGTGGCGACATAACCTGGAGCCGTTGGCGCAGCACCACACGGTCTATGCCCTAGATTTGATGGGCTTCGGTGCTTCCGAAAAAGCTACAGCGCCCTATGGTACACCGTTCTGGGCCGAGCAAGTCTACGACTTCTGGCGCACCTTTATCGGGCAACCTGTCGTGCTGGTGGGCAATTCCCTCGGTTCGCTAGTGGCCATGGCAGTGGCAGCGAAATATCCCGACATGGTGCGGGGATTGGTGATGATTAACCTGCCGGATTCCTCAGTGTTGGAGTCGCCGGTCTGGGCCAGGCAGGCGATCGCGGCTTTGGCTATCTGCACTCGTCCGGTGGTCAAAGCGGCTAAACGCATTTTCACCTCGCCTCTGGTGTTCAATCCGCTATTCCGGGTGATCCGCAGTCCGAGGGTGGTGCGGCTGTGGGTCAAGCAAGCCTACACAAGTCCAGAAATCATTACTGAGGAACTGTTGGAGATTTTGTCTACGCCAGCTTTCGATCGCGGAGCCGCCGCCGCTCTGCGGGCCATGATTGATCCCAAAACTGGGCCGCGAGAAAACTTCACGGCCAAAAAAGTGCTGCCAACCCTGAAGATCCCGATGCTGTTGCTCTGGGGCAAGCGGGATTTGATGGTTCCGCCCAAGCTGGCTCCGTTGTTTGTCCAGTGCAATCCCCGCATGACTTTGATCGAAATTGCCGATGCGGGCCACTGTCCCCACGATGAGCGACCGGAGGAGGTAAACCCAATTCTGCTGAGGTGGCTGGCGGAACTGGAGCGGAAGATTGAGGTGGGCGTTGGGGCAGGCGATCGGGCTGTCCTATAGTTTCCAGGAGCAAAAATTAGTGGGCAGTTGCGCCGAGGTAGAGTTCGCCAACTTTGGGATTGTTTAGCAAATCGATCCCACGTCCCTCAAACCGATCGCGTCCCGACTCCAGCACATAGCCTCGATCTGCCATCTCTAAAGCTCTACGGGCGTTTTGCTCCACCAGAACGATCGCCGTACCGCTCTGATTAATTCGACGAATTTGCTCAAATACATCATTGACCAGCAGAGGGGACAGGGCCGCCGAGGGTTCGTCCAACAGCAGCAAACTGGGGCGGAGCATCAAAGCTTTCCCCATAGCCAACATCTGCCGTTCGCCACCCGAAAGAGTCCCAGCCCGTTGCTTTCGGCGATCGGCCAATCGGGGAAACCGCGCAAAAACTTCCTGCTTCAAGTCCGGTAGAGAGGCATCCTGCCGGACAAATGCGCCCATCTCCAAGTTCTCCTCGACGCTGAGGGAGCGAAAGACGTTGGCAATCTGAGGCACGTAGGAAAGGCCACGCCGGACAATCTGATCGGACTTCAGACCCGCGATCGTCCTCCCATTGAACACAATTTGCCCCCGATGGGGAGCCAGTAGCCCAAAGATTGTTTTGGCTAAAGTGGATTTACCCGCGCCGTTGGGCCCAATCACTGCCACTAGCTCACCAGGAAAAATCCGAAAGTTCACGCCTTGCAGAATGTCCAGATCCTTGACGTACCCAGCATACACATCTTGAACTTCGAGCAGGGGTGCTGAATCGGTCATAGGGTTGCTGGTCTAGTGATCGTTAATGGACAAGGAACAAGTGGCGGATTGTTTTTTGAGAGGTTGACGACCTCTCAAAAAATTCTCGACAGAACACTACTGCGGAGTTTGCTGTAGTTCGGGCCGCTCATCTGGCACGATCGCCCCTTCCACTGGGCACACTTGCAGGCAAATACCGCAGTCGATGCAGGTGGAAAAGTCAATCCAGTACCAGTCGGTTCCTTTCAGGTTTTTTCCGGGGCCAGGCTGGATGCAGGCAACGGGGCAAGCGTCAACGCAGTCGGCTACGCCCTCACAGGTGTTGGTTACGATCGTATGGGGCACAGTTTTCTCAGGTTTCTTAGGGAATCAGAGCAGCTTGGGAGGATACCCACGACTCTTCTCCATTACTCTTCTATTATTGCGGGTTCAGGGTTTCGATCACGGCTTCCCCATCTGGTTTCACCCAGGCGATT
>DATNQR010000679.1:0-2338 GCA_036703905.1 Thermosynechococcaceae cyanobacterium | reverse complement strand
CCATCCGTTTTTTGGATTGACGATCGCGGCCCAAGTTGCCTTTGTTGGGTTGAAATCCTATGCCGACAGACGATTTAAGCTGGCATCCCTCCGAGTTTTTGGCCTGGCGCTAGTGGCTGCTCTAGTGTTGTATAGCCCGTGGGTCTGGGTGCTGGTGACGAACCACAAACGGGCGCTGGCCACTACTGACTGGTCGCAGGGTTTTCCCGGATTTGACTACTTGCTGAAACTTTGGACTCTGAGCTTTTCGTCATTGTTCGTTGATCTAGATTTCGGCTTCACTAGCTGGCTCACTTTCTTGCTGCGTGTCCCTTTTTTGCTGCTGCTGGGCTGGAGTCTCTACTCGCTCTATCGTTGCAGCGATCGCTCTGCTTGGTTGAGCATCCTGACCTCGATCCTGGTTCCGTTTTTGCTGCTGGCCGGGCCGGATCTATTGCTGGGCGGCAAGCGTTCGGCCGTGAGTCGCTACCTGATCTCCTGCTATCCGGGAATTCAACTAGCGATCGCGGGTTTTTTGGCGGGTCGATCGCGCTCCCGACCTGCAACCTCCTACGGCATCGTGGGCTTGATTGGAATCAGTTGTTTAGCTTCGCTAACCGTGAGTGCAGCAGCTTTCACCTGGTGGAACAAGGATCTGAGCTATTTCAATGGCGAAGTTGCCCAACGGCTGAATGCGAGTTCGGCCCTGGTGATCAGCGAAATTGGGGACGACTACACCAACACGGGGGATCTAATTTCTCTCAGCTATTTGCTGAACAAAGATGTGCGATTGCTGCTGCTACGAGATGCGGACTGGGCGAAAACACCTGAATTCAAGCGCCAAACTCAAGGAACAAATTCGATCGTCTTTCGACCAACAGCAGCCCTTCAGCGCTCCATTGCCCAAGCCTCTGGCCCATTGCAGCCAGTCTACCTAGAAGGACGGCTCTGGAAGCTGCCTCAAAATTAAGGCGATTGCGACTGCCTCCTACTGCCCCTGCTGCACCATGTCCATCAAGATCTGCTGAGCATTCAACTCTGGTCCATCGACAGGCGGATGGCGCTGAATATAGCGGCCATCTGATTGCAGATCCCATGCCTGCCGATTGTCCGATAGCAAAGTGCCCAAGATTTCCTGAAGATCTTTGACGATCGTCTCCTCCTCAATCTGCACTACTGCTTCCACCCGGCGATCGAGATTGCGTGTCATCCAATCCGCACTGCCGATGAAAATTTCTTCCTGACCGCCATTGTGAAAATAGAAGATGCGCGAGTGTTCCAGCAGGCGACCCACAATGCTGACGACGCGAATGTTAGCGCTGACTTCGGGAACACCAGGACGCAAACAGCACATTCCCCGCACAATCAAATCGATTTTTACCCCTGCCTGGGAGGCCGCATAGAGAGCAGCGATGATCGGTGGATCAACTAGGGCATTCATTTTGGCGACGATGCGGCCAGGAGCGCCACTGCGGGCGTGGTCTGCCTCGCGCTGAATTAGATCCAGCATTCGGCTTCGCAGGCTGACCGGAGCCACCAGCAGTTTGCGGTAGGACTGCTGGCGGGAGTAGCCCGTCAGATGATTGAACAGATCAGTTAAGTCCGCGCCCAGTTCTTCTCGACAGCTCAGCAGTCCCAGATCGGTGTAGAGACGGGCAGTTTTGGGATTGTAGTTCCCTGTGCCAATGTGGACATAGCGCCGAATCTGCCCTTCTTCGCGCCGCACTACCAGGACAATTTTGGTGTGGGTTTTCAGCCCGGCCAATCCGTAGACAACGTGAACTCCAGCGCTCTCCAGCTTGCGGGCCCAATTGATGTTGTTCTCTTCATCAAAGCGGGCCTTGAGTTCCACCAGCACAGCGACTTGCTTGCCTTTCTCGGCAGCGGTGATCAGGGCACTGACGATCGGCGAGTCGCCCGATGTGCGATACAGCGTCATTTTGATCGCTAGGACATGGGGATCGTGAGCGGACTCAGTAATAAAGCGCTGCACGGTGCGGCCAAAGGAGTGGTAAGGGTGATGCACCAGTGTGTCCTGCTTGCGAATCACCGAGAAGATGTCTTCTTCACCATCGCTGAGGCCGTCGCGATCGATTTCGCCTAATCGCCGCATCCGAGACGGTATAGCGGACTTCCAGACGGGATCTTTGAGTTCTGGCAGCGGTAGCTCCAGGAAAGTAAACAGATTTCGTAGGCCCAGCAGTCCATCAATTTCGTAGATGTCGTTCTCGCTCAGATCCATCTCTCGGTGGTCAGAGTCGCGGGCAGTTCCGGGAATCTTCAGCAGCATTTCCCGCACACTAGCGGGCATGGAGGACTGCACCTCTAGCCGCACGACAGAGCCACCCAGCCGCCGTTT
>DATNQR010000678.1:0-4613 GCA_036703905.1 Thermosynechococcaceae cyanobacterium | reverse complement strand
GGGCTATCGTCAGGGCGATCGCTGGCTGCACCGCGCAAAGGTAAGTCCGATCGTCCCTTAAACTACTATCGTTCTACTGAGAGTGAGACTTCGAGGGTATTGGCGAGGCAAAGAGAGCTAGGAGTACAGCGAAAATCTGTTTAGGTGTTGAATGGATGGAACAAAATGAGCTTTTTCAGAATAGTAGGTATTATTCTTGGTTTGAGTGGTGCCATCATTCTCGTCTCACTACTGAATGGTCTGTACTGGATTGCCAAAGTTGCACTATGGCTCTTGCAAGGGACACCTGTAGCCACTCGCGCAACTCAAGGGCCATTGCAAACTCAGGAGGCATCACAAGAGGACTTGCAATCTTCAGCAGAGCGAAAGTACCAAATTTGTTTCTCTTTCGATTGGAGCTGTGACTCACCGTTCTGGAGCAATGACGATCTGGCTTACGCCAAGTTTGGTAGCCCGATCAGACCTGAAGCACTGGGGTTAAGCACTCAAACATCAGGAACAGCCTATGCCTTAGCAGATTGGCATAACACAGCCTTAAATTGGACTCATCCTCTAGATCCAGGCCCTTGGCGGCAGGAAGAATGCGATCGTTTCAATGCTGCTGTAGATGCTCTCTTGGCGACGGTTCGGGCTGAATTGGGTGAAGAGTTCGAAGTTGTTGATAGACAGGGGCGATATGGTGAAGATCCAGATCTCGATCGATACTTAGCTGACCCAAAGGGTTTTCGGCGTTGAGCAACGCTTCTCTAGTCTGTCTTTGGGAAATAGGTGAGTATTAGCGGCAACCCAGGCTTTCACGGGTGGACGCGCCCGTGGTGGGGTTCACGCCGTCCGCAGTTTTGCACAGCAGGGAGATGTAGTAGCGATCGAGGATGGCATCGGTGAAGTCTGCGCCCGTGACGATCGCCTCATCCAGGATGCTGCGGGAAAGCGTTGCTCCCACCAGAACAGCATCAGTCAGATTGGCCTTATAGAAAGTGACGCGATCGACCAGAGCATCTTCCAAATTTGCCCCAGTCAGGTCAGCGCCCAGCAGGTTGGCTTTAGTCAGAATCGCGCCATGCAGGTTTGCGCCGCTCAGGTTTGCGCCTCGCATTTCCGCCGCCACAAACACCCCTGCCCGCAGATCAGCATGGGAGAAATCTCGCCCCTCTAAGTGAGTGTTGCTGTAGTTGATGGTGTTGTCCTGGGCCAGAGCGGGTCGCGCTCCTAAAATAACCCAGAGCAAAGCCAGCCCGATCGCGCAAAGCGTGAGGGCAAGGCGCAGCAAGATTTGTTTGTAAGTGTAAACAGGTGACATACAAGCCAGGGGACGTACAAATCAGCGATCGAAGCAGGAACAAGCGCGATCGGTCAAGGCTGAGAAGCGTTCAGCCAGTCATCTCCAATTCGCAGAGTCAGATCAGAGTCAATCTCTCCCGTGGAGTCTGCCTCTACTGTGCCAAATCCCAGCGCGTTTCTCAAGGTCTTGGCGGCTTCCAGATCGCCCTGCTGCACAATAACTTGAGTTTGACCTCGGCGCTCCGCCCAATCCGCGGCAATGTAAACATTTTGGAAGCCCAGTTTGCTCAGAATTCGCCGCATCTTCTGAGCAGCATCAGGCTGACTAGAGGCATTTTGCAGGGCAATTCTGACCGCGGTAGCGGCGCGGGGAGATCCGTCGATCGATGTGAGCGACTTCGAGTCGAAGTATTGGGCAATGACGCGATCGCGCCCTTCAGGATTCATGATCCAATAGCTGGCTCGAAACTCGTTCGGCGAGCTGAACCGCCCCGGCAGCATCACCATCTTGAAGTTACTCTGGGTCAGCTTGCGCCCAGCGAACGCTAGGGACAGCATTTCCTCTACGCTCAGGTTTGTGTCGATGTATTGCTGCATAGTCTGGATCATTTCCGGTAAGCGGGGCAGCAGCAGCGGATTGCTGGTCTTTTTCAGCAGGGCCTTCAAAAGCGCTTGCTGACGCTGCACACGCCCAATGTCGCCATTGCCGTCCTGCCGGAAGCGGGCAAATTGTTCTGCCTGACTGCCGTTTAGGGTTTGCAGCCCAGCCGCGAGGTTAATTTTCAGCTTTTGAGTTTTGTCTTCGTAGGCCATGGGCGACGGCACATAAACCTCAATGCCGCCCAGCAGATTTACCAGTTCCCGAAAGGCCTCAGTGCTGATGCGGACATAGCGATCGATCTCAACACCGTTCAAAGTCCGGCTGACTGTGTTGAGGGCCAGATTGGAGCCGCCTCGCGCATTGGCATCGTTGATTTTGGTCACACCGACTCCTGGAATCTCTACCTGCGTATCCCTAGGAATCGACAGCAATCTTACCGAATCATCGTTGGGATCGATTCGCACCAGCAGCATCGTGTCGCTGCGACCATTGAAAGTTTCTGGGCTACCAGGCTTGGCTTCGGGAACCCGATCGACCCCCATCACTAAGATGTTTACGGGTCGCGCTACCTGGTATTGCAGTCCGTTCTCCAGCAGATAGCTGAGCGATCGAGGGCCTCGATCGTTGGGGGCAAGCTGGTTAGGCAAAGGAACCATCAAGGCTGTCGCTAAGCCCACTGTAGCCGTGACCATCATTGTGGTAGCCAGGGCAATGCCGCGCACGACGCTTTTGAATGGGGGAATGGGCTGAGGAACGGCGATCGGGGCTGAGGATCGAAGTGGAAGCTCCCGGAATTGGGTTGGATTCGGCTGCTTCTTCCGATTTTCGAGTTGCTCCACTTCTGGTTTCATTCCTCTTAGCAGTGAATCGATGTGCAGTGAATCGATGTAATGAATCGATCAGCAGTTTACGTGTCTTAATCAAACAAAACTTCCCGCGATTATAGCGTGAGCTGGCCAGTCGCCTTTGTTCAACCAGAGTTGAACTAGGTTATGTTGACATTCTGGGTTGTGGGGGTGCAGGGCCGTTGCCCCTGTTGAAAGCTCGCTCCTGCGCCCCGTATCACATTCATCCTGATTCAAAGATCAACGGAACCTAAAGCAAGAAAACTAGCCGCCCTCGCTTTCCCTCTTTTATCTCTCAAAGGCCTTGCTGACCCGGACATTCCTGATGCGACTTTAGGGCAGTGAAAAAGGATTAAAGCAGCGCTACCACCCTAGAGAGACGGTTTGAGGTATGAAGCGGAATTGGCTGAACATTGCAGAATACTTCCTGTTGGCAGGTTCAGGGGTGGGGACGCTGGCGACCATTCTCTCGCAGCAGCTTTTGTTCACGGCTGCGCCCGTGTCTTTGCTATTTCTAATCAATTTGGTGAATCGGCAGCGCTTAGGGGAAACCGTGCAGGAACATACCTCGGTTTCTGTAGCCACCCTCGATCGCAAGGTGTCTGGTGAATTCGTGGCCCTTCAGAAGCAGGTGCAGGCGCTTCCTAGCTTCCTGGATCTGGCCAGCTTGCGGAAGTCGGTCAACAATGCCCATCAGGAGTCGATCGCTCCCGTGGTGCAGGAAGTGGAGCGCCTGAAGCAGGAACTGGAAAAACCAGAGTGGCAGGGACTGCACCAATCGGTGCGGCAGATCCGAGAGCAGTATGCTGGGCTGGCGGAGTCGGTGTCCAGCGTCACCAGTCACCTAAATCGCTTGGGCAGTTCGACCAAAGTGGACACTTTGGAAACCGCGATCGACCAGCTCAGAGCTGAGCTTTCCCAACTGCGATCGCAGATCAACAGCGTCAACGATGAGCAGAAGCAGCACAATTTTCGCGGGCTGCAAGAGCAGGTGCACCAAATCAACCGTCGTGTCAATCAACTGCCCCCCCCGTTTGATGCTAATTCCCTCAAGCAAGACATTGAATCTCTGATCAAAGTCATGGGAGACATGGTTTCGCGGCGAGAGTTATCCCGATTGGTGGCTCAGGTGGAGCAACTTTCCCAAGAGAATTCCAACCTAGAGCAGTCGGTTGCGCCGATGCGAACCGCTACGACGATCCTGAAGAAGCAACTGGACACGATCGCTAGTCAGGTAGACCGATCGACCCTAACGGTGGAAGCGCCTGCTGATCCCCAGGTACTTCAACAGATCAAAACGACAGTCATGGCCCTGGAACAGCGATTGAGCCAGCTATCCGTTTCAGCAGAACCGGGACTGCGATCATCTGAGGTAGAAAGCATTGTTGCCAGTCACTTGGGCGCTTTGCAGCAGCAGCTACAAAGTGTGCAGCAGATGACCCAGAGCCTCGATCGACAGCAAAAAGATCTGCGAGCCTGGGTGAACCATCTGCCCCAGATTCTCGATTCATCAGCCTTGCAGAACCAAGTCAAAGTGCTGGCGGCGCGGGTGGGGTGGGCTGAAAGTATAGGACAGGATGTGCAATCTCAGGTGGAGGCGGCCGTCACTGCGCGGCTGGAGGGCGTGATGCAGCAGCTTGAAGCCCGTCGTCCCGTAGCGGAATACGAACTTGTGTTTGATGTACAAGGCGCACGGCGGCAGCACAGCGCGGGCGGCAGCACCAGTCGGGCAATTTTGGAGCAGGCTTTAGCCAGTGCTGAAGCTCGGTTGGTCATCGTCTATCCCTATCCCACTGCTGAAACCCTGAATGCTGGCTTGATTGAGAAGTTTCGGGCTTTCCTCGATCGTCGTGGCTGTCTGGACATCGGCTGGGGCTACCTGGGTG
>DATNQR010000677.1:0-4630 GCA_036703905.1 Thermosynechococcaceae cyanobacterium | reverse complement strand
GCATCCTCTAGCTCCAGGAATGTTTGAGGATGCGAAAGAGTACTTCAACTGGTTCAACTCCCGCAAAGACATTCCCGACGATGTGAAAGATCCCCTCGCGCCCACTGTGGGATTGGTGCTGCAACGGACGCACCTAGTCACGGGGGACGATGCCCACTATGTCGCGATGGTGTCGGAACTGGAAAGCATGGGAGCGCGGGTGTTGCCCGTGTTTGCCGGAGGACTGGATTTCTCCAAGCCCGTCGATGCCTTTTTCTACGATCCGATTCACAAAACCGTGCCGATCGTCGATGTGGTTGTTTCCCTGACTGGATTTGCCTTAGTGGGCGGCCCAGCGCGGCAGGATCACCCTAAGGCGATCGAGGCTCTGAAGCGGCTGAGCCGCCCCTACATGGTGGCGCTGCCCTTGGTGTTCCAGACTACGGAGGAGTGGCAGGACAGCGACTTGGGACTGCACCCGATCCAGGTAGCGCTGCAAATTGCGTTGCCGGAACTGGATGGAGCGATCGAACCAATCATTCTCTCTGGGCGGGATGGGGCAACGGGCAGAGCGATCGCCCTGCAAGATCGTGTTGAAGCGATCGCCCAACGGGCCCTGAAGTGGGCCAACCTGCGCCGCAAACCTAAGATTCACAAGCGCGTTGCCATCACTGTGTTCAGCTTCCCGCCGGACAAAGGCAACGTCGGCACTGCGGCTTACCTGGATGTATTTGGTTCGATCTACAAGGCGATCGAGGCCCTGCGGGATAACGGCTACAGCGTGCAGGATCTACCGGAAACCGCCGAGGCTCTGATGCTGGAGGTGCTGCACGACGCGCGGGCCCAGTACAACAGCCCGGAACTCAACATCGCCTACAAGATGTCGGTTCCCGAATACGAACAGCTGACCCCCTATCATGATCGATTAATTCCCTCCTGGGGCCCCGCACCGGGACACCTGAACACCGATGGGCAAAATTTGCTGATCTACGGCAAATCCTTCGGCAATGTGTTCATCGGCGTACAGCCCACCTTTGGCTACGAAGGCGACCCAATGCGGCTGCTGTTCTCCCGTTCCGCCAGTCCTCACCACGGGTTTGCGGCCTACTACACTTACCTGGAGCGAATCTGGAAGGCTGATGCGGTGCTGCACTTCGGCACTCATGGATCGCTGGAATTCATGCCCGGTAAGCAGATCGGTATGTCCGGCGAGTGCTTCCCCGACAGTCTGATCGGCACAATTCCTAACCTCTACTACTACGCGGCCAATAATCCCAGCGAAGCAACGATCGCCAAGCGCCGTTCCTACGCCGAGACGATCTCTTACCTAACTCCGCCAGCTGAAAACGCTGGACTCTACAAGGGGCTGAAGGAACTGGGCGATCTCGTTGGCTCCTACCAAACCCTGAAAGACACCGGACGCGGCGTGGCGATCGTCGATACGATCATGGATCAAGCCCGGATCTGCAACTTGGATAAGGACATTGACTTCCCCGAAACCGCCAAGGATCTGACCCCAGAGGAACGAGACACGATCGTCGGCAAGGTCTACATCAAGCTGATGGAGATCGAATCGCGCCTGCTGCCCTGCGGTTTGCACGTCATCGGCAAACCCCCCAGCGCCGAAGAAGCGATCGCTACCCTAGTCAACATCGCCAGCCTCGATCGAGAAGAAGAAGGACTGGTCGGTTTGCCCCGCATTCTAGCCAACAGCATCGGCCGCAGTCTGGATGAAATCTTCCAGAACAGCGATCGGGGTATTCTTGCCGATGTGGAGTTGCTGAACCAGATCAACCAGACGACTCGTACTGTTGTAGCCACAATGGTTCACGCCCAGGTAGACGAGGAAGGGCGGGTTTCCAAGACCTCCATGCTGGGCAACCTGTTCAACCGGGGCAACAAAAAAGATCCCTGGACGGAGGAATTGCACAACCTCGGCTACTCCGAGGTGAACCTTGAGCAAATCAAGCCTTTGTTCGAGTACCTCCAGTTCTGCCTCAAGCAGGTCGTGGCGGACAACGAACTCGGAGCGCTGCTGCTGGCGTTGGATGGGCAATACATCATCCCCGGCCCCGGCGGCGACCCCATCCGTAACCCCGATGTGCTGCCCACGGGCAAGAATATCCACGCCCTTGATCCGCAATCGATTCCCACGGCAGCGGCGGTGAAGTCCGCCAAAGTCGTCGTCGATCGGCTCCTGGCCCGTCAAGCTCAGGACAACGGCGGCAACTATCCAGAGACGATCGCCTGCGTCCTCTGGGGAACCGATAATATCAAAACCTACGGCGAATCTCTGGCCCAGATCCTCTGGATGGTCGGCGTGAAGCCGATGCCGGACTCGCTGGGTCGGATCAACAAGCTGGAGCTAATCAGTTTGGAAGAACTGGGTCGTCCCCGGATCGATGTTGTGGTCAACTGCTCCGGCGTGTTCCGCGACCTGTTCATTAACCAGATGAATCTCCTTGATCGCGCTGTCAAAATGGCCGCCGAAGCCGATGAGGCGCTGGAAATGAACTTCGTCCGCAAGCACGCCACCAAGCAAGCTGAAGAGATGGGAATCAACCTGCGTCAGGCTGCTACCCGCATCTTCTCTAACGCATCGGGTTCCTACTCATCGAACGTCAACTTGGCGATCGAAAACAGCACTTGGGAAAGCGAAGCCGAACTTCAGGATATGTACCTGGCTCGGAAGTCCTTCGCCTTCTCCTCCGACGACCCCGGCACAATGGATCAGAATCGTGCCATCTTCGAGTCGGCTCTCAAAACCGCCGAAGTCACTTTTCAAAATCTGGACTCCTCGGAGATTTCCCTCACGGATGTCTCCCACTACTACGACTCTGACCCAACCAAAGTAGTGTCTCGTCTGCGGAACGATGGCAAGCAGCCTACTTCCTACATGGCTGATACCACTACCGCCAACGCCCAGATCCGCACTCTGTCGGAAACTGTCCGATTGGACTCTCGCACCAAACTTCTGAACCCTAAGTGGTATGAGGGGATGCTATCCCACGGCTACGAGGGCGTGCGGGAACTCTCGAAGCGGCTGGTGAACACGATGGGCTGGTCTGCTACTGCCGGAGCTGTGGATAACTGGGTCTACGAAGACACGAACGAGACGTTCTTCAAGGATGAAGAAATGCAGAAGCGGCTGATGGATATGAATCCCAACTCGTTCCGCAAAATGGTGACAACCATGCTAGAAGCCAACGGCCGCGGCTACTGGGAAACCACCGAGGAAAACCTCGATCGCCTACGCCAGTTGTATCAAGAGATCGACGATCGGATCGAAGGCATCGAATAGGCAGAAACTTGATTAGGCGAAAGCTGAGATGGGCTAGACCTGTCTCAGCTTTTTTTGCAGCTATCAGCCGCGCAAAGATCCAAGTTGCTCAGCCACAGTAGAAGCACCAGTCTAAATCCAAGCTAAGCCCTCAACTGCTTCCAAGTCTGCCAACAGTTGACGCAAACTAAGGCTGATTGGGATTTTGGATGTCAAAGCGCTTTCGAGAGAAGGAGCGATCACCGAGTTGACTCCGGCGATTCAGAACTAGGGCCTCGATGTCGTCGAGTGATCCACTCAGGAGTGTTAGAGCGCACTGTGGGAAAATCCAGACAGTATCTACATCTAGCTCCTAAATCCTGTGAAAACCTGTTAGTCAAAGGCTGGGTCGGGAACTCTTTTGCTAGAACAATTAGGCAGTAAGAGCATTTGTAGGTATGCAGTCTTCCATTTCCAATGAGCGCAAGCCAGTCAACATGATCTTGAGCGCTGCTGTAGTTATGCTACTGTGCATTGTTTTCGGATTTTGGCTGACTCAACAAGTTGATAGGTCAAAAGCTGAAGCGATTTCTAGCTCGACAATCATTCAGCAGATTCGAGATGCTAGTGAGTTAACCACTACTGTTTTGACGGTGGAGAGAGTCACTCCTGTAGTCAGCGATAAAGAAGGAGCTTTTTGGACTAGGGGGAAATTATTGTATGTTGCTAGTGGTAATGTCCGGGTCGGAATCAAACTGGATGATTTGCGGAGTGAAGATGTACTAGTTGAGGACAAGACTGTAACGGTAAATCTACCCCCTCTGAGAATTTTGAGTAGTTCGATCGATGTGAAGCATTCCTATGTGTATGCGTATGATGAGGATGTCTTTGGGTTAGCTCCGACTGACGAAACGCTTCAGCAGAAAGCGAAGCACTCTCCAAAATTGAATCAGCCGCCTGCACTGATTGGCTAGTCGCTACAGCGAAGGAAAGGTCAGAGAAGGTCGTTAGGCAAGTTCTTGAACAAGTTCTGCAACCAAGAGGCTATCAAGTTCGCATTAGAACAGAACAAACTACTTTAAGCAATTGCTCGAAATCTGAGGCTTGAAGTAGATGCAGGAGACCAAGAATTGGGGTGATCGAAGCTTCTGCTGAACCGATCATTTGTGCAGGGGAGAATAGGTAAATAATCCTGCACTTTTCAGCGAATGACAGGCTGGTAATGATTGAGAGCTTAGATGTCAAAGAGTCTACCCAACAAGGTGTGATCGCTGAGTTGATTCCAGCAATTCAAAGCTAGATCCTGCGGGGCAGCTACGCTAGTTGCATTAGAAAATTGACGATCATCAAAAGATAGACTAGCTTTGTTTAGTCAAAACTTAAATTTCAGAT
>DATNQR010000676.1:0-2598 GCA_036703905.1 Thermosynechococcaceae cyanobacterium | reverse complement strand
GCAGTAGGGAGATTGAGAGAGGCGGAGAGAGGGTGAAGGGCTTGGAGGACGGTGATCGCTGAGGGAAAGCGGCGGCGCAGTCCCGGTTCCACCAGCTTGTCGAGCAAGTGTCCGAGTTCAGGGCTAACGGGACTTTTGAGGTGGCGTCGCCATTGCCAGGTGGACTCGTTGGGGTCAAATAAATCCAGGGGAGAGGTGTGGGTCAGCAGGTGCAGGCAGGTTACGCCCAAGCTGTAGAGATCGCTGGCAAAAACGGCTTTACCCCTAGCTTGTTCGGGGGCCTGATATTCCGGGCTACCGATCGCAGTTCCGGTTTGGGTCAGGCTACCCTGAACCGATTTTGCGGCTCCAAAATCCACCAGCACAAGGGTTAAGTCAGAGGCTGGATCGGGGACTGGGACGAGTGGAGCAGTGATCGTCCCTTCCTCTCGCTCATAGCGTTGCCGCATTTCGTATAGCAGGCGACTGGCATCTGCTACGAGGTATTGGCGCTGGGAAAAGCTGAGGCTGAGATAGCGGCTGAACTGCTCGGCTAAGTCCTGACAACGGCGGTAGTCAGCAATCGCCCAATGGGTCGGCAACTGGCGCAGATGCTGGCTTAGGAACTCGTTGAACTGAGCTGGATAGCTGACTGGGTTGCGGCTGGTCTGATTTCGGCAACCTTGGGCTGCTTCCTGGGAGAGCGCTTGCAGCAGGCGGTTCCAGCCGATCAGTCCACCTATTTCGCTGACTGGGTTTTGGCGCGTCTGCTGAGAAACCGCGGCAATGATGTTGGCGGGCTTAATGTCCCGGTGAATGACACTACGGGAGTGGATAAACTTCAGCACCGGCAGGAGGCTGGTCAGGAGCGATCGAATCTGGGGTTCGGTGAAGGCCCCACGCTGCTCCAGAATTTCAGCGATCGTTGGCCCAGCAACAAACTCCTGGATCAAATACTGCTGCCGATCCTGACTAAAGTGAGCTAGCAGAGTCGGAATTTGGGGATGATCACCCAATTCCTCTAGCCGTTGCGCCTCCTGCTCAAACAACTCCACGGCTTTCTTGAGGTGGCGCGGGCCCTGAAGGAGGGGCAGAAATTGCTTGATCACACACTGTGGCTGACCGGGTTGCGCTTCATCTACAGCGAGAAAAGTCCTGCCGAAACCGCCCTGCCCGATCGCTGCGATCGCTCGATAGCGCTGGTCTAGCAGTAGTATTGCGCCACAGGCACAACAACGCACACCCTCTGGATTTTCCGGCCGGGGACAATGGGGATTCAGGCAGAGCGGCATGATTACTCGTGAGTCACCAGTAACCCAACTATGATAGGCGGTCAGCTAGACGCAGGGAGGTCAGCTAGAGGTGGTGAGCGGCTAGGACAGACTCATCTCATCATTCGTCAATGCGGGAAGAATGCTGAAAGATGATAGATCTCAGGGTTTGACAGGCACGATCGCCAGAACGCTAGTGACCCAGGTTTCCCAAGTTCCACCAACGAATTGATTGACCTGATGGGCGATCGAGGAAGTATCCACTGCCATTCCCGCGCACAGCAGCATCAAGTAGAGGATTGAGTACTTGAACAGCGATCGAGCGGCCTGAGTTTCGCTGGGGGTTTGCATCAGCTTCCAGGCTTTGAAGACGAAGACGGCGTTGAGCAGAAGGGCGATCGCGCCGTAGACCGAACCCATGACGTGCAGAGGATAAACCAACAGCAGCGTTACCGGAATCAACACCAACGTATAGTAAAAAATTTGCTTCGCAGTAGTTTCGTTGCCTTCAACCACAGGCAGCATGGGGACACCAACCTTAGCGTAGTCTTCCCGGATCAGCAGCGCCAGCGCCCAGAAGTGGGGCGGAGTCCAGAGAAAGATGATGGCAAACAGCGTCCAAGCCGCCCAACTCAGGTCGCCCGTCACCGCCGCCCAGCCCACCAAGGGAGGAATTGCGCCCGCCGCACCACCGATCACAATGTTTTGAGTGCTATGGCGCTTTAGCCAGTGGGTATAGACCAAGACGTAGACAACAATCCCAGACATCGCCAGGGCAGCACTGAGGAGATTTGCGAAGACTGTGAGAAGTCCGAAGGAGAGGGAAGCTAGGACGATCGCAAAAATCAACGCATCCCGTGGCTGCACTCGACCAGAAGGCAAAGGACGATGGCGGGTGCGCTCCATGATGTA
Organism: Thermosynechococcaceae cyanobacterium; assembly: GCA_036703905.1. GTDB lineage: Bacteria > Cyanobacteriota > Cyanobacteriia > Leptolyngbyales > Leptolyngbyaceae > DATNQR01. Next base: position 436 of record DATNQR010000676.1, on the reverse strand, counting down.
GTCAATGTCGCGATCGTACAAACAGTTAATTGTGTTTGCTGATCCCGCCGCGCAAGCACCACTAAACAACGTCACCAGCAGCAAAATTGGGTCAACCTGTCCCTCGGCAGCGATCCACATTCCGCCTGCGGTGGTAATCAACAGCAGCAGAATGATTCGAGGCTTGGTGAGTTGGTAGTAGCTCTGGATCACTTGAAGCAGAGTTTCGTTACGGCGAGAGATGCCAGTCAGCATAGTTTCTTGCATTCGCTTACTTCCAGAAGTTGAGGCTATTGAAGGTGCAGTCGCAGAGAGTGTAGAGTCAACGCGATCGCAGGGGTCTAAGCAAGCTGGCCGTTTGCGCGATCGGGTGAGCTTGACTCAGAAAATTCTGAGATGGGTTTGGCGGCACTGGCAACGTCTCGGAAAGCCAAGACAGTGAAACCAACTAGCGCCC
>DATNQR010000675.1:0-7640 GCA_036703905.1 Thermosynechococcaceae cyanobacterium | reverse complement strand
CGATCCATGTTGGTTGTTGGTTCATCAAAAAAGGCAACATCAATATCCGCCAGCACCTTGAGCAGCGCCAACCGCACCGCCAAAGCCGCGCACATCTGCTCCCCGCCAGACAGGTTGACCATGCGGCGAACATGGGCCCCTTCCTGCACAACAACATCGTAATCCTCTGTCCACTCCAATCCCACATTGGGACGGTTGAGCAACTCCCGAAACAAGCGATCGGCCTCCAGAGAAATGGTGTGAATGTAGCGCTTGGCAATCTTTGGCCCTGCCTCCTTGTAGATTTTGCGGGCAACCTTAACAAACCGATCTGTCTGACGCTTCTGGATCAACTCAGCTTTGGCTTGAACGCAGGTTTGCTGAATTGCTTGCAGCCTGGCAATGTCCCGATCGAGCCGCTCCATCGCCTTGATCAACTCCGGCAGCCGCACCCTCAGAGTCAGCGTCCGCTCTTTCGCAGTCTGGTAAGCAGTTTGCACCGCTTGAAACTCGACGGGATCGAAAGTTTGTCCCAGGCGATCGCGCTCCACCTGGGTCACCTGGATTAGCTCATCGATCGCCTGCAACTGGGCGATCGCCGCTTGAAGCCTGGGTCGTCGCTCTTTGCGGGTGTTTGCCAGTTCCCGAAAAGAAAGGTACTCATCGTAAGCCCACTGGTGAGTTTGTTTTGTTTGCTGCTGCTGCTGCATCTCGTCTGCCAGGTCAGCAAAAGCCGCAAGCTGCGTGTCTACATGGGCGATCGCCTGCTCAGACTCCTTAAGCGAAGCTTGCAAAACCTGTGCCCGCATCCGTAGTTCGGGTTCCTGCCGCAGATCCGCCTGATGCAACCGCCTTCGCCCCTTCGGGTCGTCCAGCGCTTCCCACTGTTGCGTCAGATCTGCCTGCTGCTGGAGCAACAGTGGTTCAGTAGCAAGCTGGGACTGGAGTTCCGTCAGGCTGGTTTGCAGATCCTGGAGATCGGTTTCCAGTTGGCTTTGCTGCACCTGCAACCGCTCCAGCGAGGCAAACTTAATCTGCTGCTGCCGAGCTAGGCGCAGGTGCTGGTCGATCGTCCGGTGCTGCTGCTTCAGCTTTTCCACCGAAGTTTGCTCAGTCAGATCGTCCAGAATCTCCTGCAAGGCAGCAGTGATCTGCTGCTGCCAGGTTGTGCCCGTGTGCAGCGTGTTCAGCGCCAGGTCCAGCGCCGCTGCCCACCCAGGCACAGTGCGCTGCAAATTCCGCAGCGCTGCTTCAGTGTGCTGAACCTGCACCTGATAGCGATCGCCCCCTTCTGTTGCTTGACTCAGCAGTCGCCGTAGATCTGCCTCAAACTGGGTGGCGGCGGCAATACGGCTGAGTTGCTCCTGAAGGCGCTGCTGCTGCTGCTCCAGAAGCGGAATCTCCTGCACCGCCGTCTCCAGGATCTGCACTTCCGCAATCTCCCGATGCAACTGGGTCTGTCGCATCTGAACCTGTCTCAAAGATTTCTCCCGATCCTGAAGGGATCTGCGCCAGCTTTGGCAGTGCTGAAGCTGCTGGCTTAGGTTCTGCTGGCTCTGTTCCAGTTGGGTTTGCTGCTGACTGAGGGGTTCCAGACGAATAATTTCCTGCCGAGTAGCGGCTAGTTGCTCCAGTTGCAGACTGAGACTGGTTAAATGAGCGCGCCGATCGCCCAACTGTCGCTCAAGCTGCTGCTTCTCCTTCTGCAATTTCTGTTCCGATAGCCAGCTCTGTTGCAGCGTTTTCAGGGCTTCCTCTGCCTGAGTATAGGCTGCATAAGCAGCTTTATTGCGGGTGCAGATCGCCACAGCATTCTCGGTCTGCTGCCAATCCTGCTGGGCATCCTTCAGAACTTGCGCTTGCAGCGATCGCTGCTGGTCTAGCTGCTTCAAGTCCCTCTCTCGCTGCTGGAGTTGTTCTGCCTCAGCGCTGAGGCGATTTTGCTCCGCCTCAAGTTGGCGCACCTCAGTCTCCGCCTGCCTCAATTCCCCTTGAACCTGCTGGATTTCCTGGCGCTGAATCTCGCCCTCCTGCGAGAAGCGATCGAGATCCTGAAGATCCTCTTCATAGCGAGACACCTGTTCCTGAAGGCGTTCGACCTGGTGCTTGGCGTAGCGCTCCAAATCCCCTAAATCCTTCCAGGTTTGCAGATACTCTTCAATCTTCAGCACTTTGTTGAAGATCGGCTTACGGTTTTCCTTGCTCAGCAAAAAGTCTGCGGTGAATGTACCTTGAGGAACCCCGATCGTGCTGGCAAACAGCTTAGCCAAATCGGTTCCCGGCGACACACCCAAATGCTCCCGCAACCAGGGCAGCACTTCTTCTTTAATGCGGCTGTAGGGCAGGCGCTCATCCAACTGCGGATCGTAGAGCGTGTAGCCCTTGCTGGTGCAGCGCTGCACTTCGTAGGTGCGCCCATCCCGACTGGAAACAAACGCCAGCCGCGCCTGGGCACTGGCTGACCCGTTTCGCACCAGGTCTTCCTTGCTGTAGCTGCCCGTGTAGTCAAACAGCGTCCAAGCGATCGCCTCCAAGATGCTAGTCTTGCCCGCGCCGTTCTCGCCGCAGATCGCATTAGTTCCCGGCTTGAACTCGAAACAGCGATCGCTGTGGGATTTGAAGTTTTTCAGCGTGACTGAGAGAATTTCCATCGAGCCAGGACACAAAGGTGCAAGAACAACTCAACTATAGTAGGCTCCCAGCTTAGTACCTTTGCACTGAGAATTCCTACGCTGAGAATCTCGTACCTTAAACCTCAGTCTCCAGTCCTGAGTTTCAGTCTCCAGGAAGATTAGCTGCTTACTATTCCTCACCGACTATTGAACGAAGCACAACACCTGGAGAACCTATGGCAGCAAATGAACCCCTCAAAGGACTGGAACTGGTAGACTGTGCGCGGGCCAACGCCAAGCAGGGCGCTGCGATCGCAGCAGAGTTATGCGGCTACGGCACCGACCTGAATAGCTTCAAGCAATCCCTCAAGCAAGCCTGCAACGAGATGAACGTGCAGTTTAATGAATTGAGTGACCTGATCACCGACCAAGACTTGCTACTGACGATCGACAGTGGTGAAATCGTTGCCCCCGACACAGAAGGAGAACTCTAAGTCTTCCCTCTGTCTCTTCTTACTTTTACTCTGACTCCTCTGCTTGCTTCTCCTTGCGAGACTCTAGCCATAGAGGAACCACAATCCAGGCTGCAAAGATTAGTAGCGTTACCCCAGCAAACTGGCCCGCCAGACTCACCAGCTTTTCAAGCGGGACAAACTGTCCTGCAAAATAGGACAGTGTAACCATAACGATCGCCCAGGTTGCCGCACCCAGAGTGTTGTAGAGCAAAAACTTTAGGTAGGGCATTTCGACAATTCCCGCCAGAGGGCTGGCGAACACCCGAAACACGGCTACAAACCGCCCCCAAAACACTGCCTTAGCTGAGTTCTCGCTGAATTGCTGTTTGATAGATTCCAGCTTCGTTTCCTTAAAGCGAAAAAACTTTCCCAGCCGCAGCATCAATGGCCAGCCGCCATAGCGCCCCAGCCAATAGCCAATGTTGCCTCCAATCGTCGCGCCCAAAACCGCCTCTCCCAGCACAATCCAGTAGTTCAACTGGTCATTTCCCGCTAGGAAGCCACCCGCCAAAGTTACAGTTTCGCCTGGAACCGGAAAGCCAATGTTTTCCAGCAGAATGCCTAAAAAGACTGCCCAGTACCCATACTGTTGGGCTAGGTCTTCGATCGTGTCTAGGGAGATGAAGTCAAGAGACATCGTAGGCCGCCTTTACAAACTGTCATACTTGCTTCAATAGTGGCGTGATCCCAGTGAGCCTGTCAATTAAGGCTTGATGACCCTCAACCAGTCTTGTTCGCGTTAGAAGCGGCAAGAATACCAAACAACCCTAATTGTAGCGAACGCATCCCGATCTCTCTAGGCTAAGCAGAGTCAGCATTCCTGCCAAATTGGAACGGGGGTGGAAGTGGAACAAGGTGAAAATGGAATAAAACTTAAAGCTTCCGTAAAGCTGCTGAGGAAACTACCAATCTCCCTAGACTGAGCAGAGCCAGCATTCCCCCAGAGTTGGGCAAAGGTTGAAATGGAATAAAACTTAAAGCTTCCGTAAAGCTGCTGAGGAAACTACGGCGAATACCGAGTCTCCTCCCCTATAGTTGTCACCATCGCTAAGCATTTCTACGTAAGACGTGGAGTGAGAGCGATCAAGGCTGTTGCTCTATTTACCGTCTTCTTCTAGATGGAACCCAGAGCAATGCAGTTAAGCGTTTGACTCAGCCGATCTAAAGCTATCAAAGTTGTTTTCTACAAAGGATTAGGCTCATGTTCTTACCTGAAGTTCAATCTGTTCGGATTCAAGCACAAGGTCGGTTAGATGGAGAGGGTGCAGTCACCCTCCAGCAACAGTTAGCGCTGATTGATCAGCGATGCAGCTTGTGGATTTTGGATTTGGCTCAGGTAACCTTTATGGATAGCGCTGGACTGGTGGCCCTAACAGCAGCACATAAACTCGCCAAGCAACGCAACGCTCGATTGATTCTGTGCCAGCCCAGCTCAGCCGTCCATCTGATTTTGGAAATCAGCCAGCTCGATCGCGTCTTCGAGATTGCGCCAAAAGCCACAGACCTGGATCGCCTGTCTCAGAGAAATGAAGTGCCGGTGGCTCTCCAAGCTGCCTAAGCTCCGCTCCTTGCTCCACCTGAAACCACCTGTCCCGGAATCACCAAGTCGCGGATTGCCTTGCCAGAAACACAGCGCCAGTGGCAGGTGAACAGATCCGGCATTTGCACAGCCCAGCTTGCGATCGCCGGGGCAGCAGGAAAAGGCAGCAGACGATCGAACAAAATCTCAGCCTGCAAGCTAAACCGCATCATATAAACTGCTGGCGATGCTTGCAGCGATCGCAGCAGCCGCAACCCCAAGCTGTAAAGCGGCTGTCGCCAGCGATCGGGCAAATTCACTGGCTGAACGTATTGCAGAGTCGCGTTCGGCTCTGCAATTACCTCGCCATACAGTATTCCTCTTGCTGTCAGCACGATCGGCAGCCACAGATTTCCCTCGCCTACTCCGTAGCCCCACTGACTTACCTGCCGCTGCAACTCCACCACATCCCGACAGCAGCGATACACAGACTGAGCCCGAAAAGTCAACCAGTCGGGCAGGTTCAGCGTCAGGGCACAAACTTGATAGTTCGCTAGGTGCGACCAGTCTGACTCAAGCTCTATCAGTTCGGGTAGCCTGAGAATTCTACTTCGCACCGAGGATCGCCCCAGCGCTGAATCCTGCTCGATCGCCTGTTGCAGCCTCATTCCAATTTCTTCACCCAACGGCTCTGATTGCCCCAACACAATCAAAACATTCGACCAATCAGGCATTGCCAAAGCTAGGCAGCGCCAACCCCGATCGAGGGAAGCTGGGTAAATCTAGATTGGTTTCCCGGCGATTCTTTACTGCCAGACGGTAGCTGATGCTTTGCAATTCGGCGTGGAGTTGGCGATTCTCCCGTTGCAGCAGCGCAACTTTCTCCTTCACCGGGGCCATACGCTCAGCAAACTTCTGACGATAGATTTTAGGCAGTTCTTGAACCACTTGCTCCAGCATTCGAGAGCGATCGGTCAATTCCTGCACCGACTGCCGCAATTGGTAGATTTCGGCATCGCGATCGGTCAGTTGCTCCTGATAGAACGTGACCTGCTGCTCCACCCCTTGCAGTTGCTCTCGCAGCGCCCGCACCTCAGCCAAGTGGCGCTCGGAAACCTCAGGGCTGGGCAAGTAGTTAGCGTTGCCCTTCACAAGCCGGAATAGCTCTTGAGACAATTGCTGCACCAGGTTATCGCGCATCTGCAACTCATCGCGCAGCCGCACAACCTCGGTATTTAGATCTTGAAATGAAGCATGGTCAGGGTGGGGCACAGTGCAACTCCAGTGAGGGTGTCTTCAGGATAATCGCTCTGGAGTGAATCGTTCCGAGCGATCGGCTCCAAACTATTAAAAGCCAAAATCTCAAAAGCGCAAGTCCCTGACCTTACTTTCTACAATTTTTAACGTACCAGCTCCTACCAAGACGAAGAGAAAGAGCAAAACAGCGGGCAGAGAGTCCCGAAGCTATAGCTGTAGCCTGTGCTCTATGCTGTCTGTCTTAAGCGGTCTGTCTTACAGCCATAAGACACTTACCGAGCGTCTCGTCAGTAACTCAGCTTGCCGCTCAGAATGCTTTCTACGTAAATTCCAAAGCATCCTAACTCCCCATGACACGACTTTCTGATCCGGGTTAGCTGGCGGGTTCAGCAGAAGTTGTCCAATTGCTTTACGTGATACAAAGTTCAGGCATGACCTCATTTTTTAATGTAAAGCTTTAGGGAGAGCTTCACTGAGTGTTGCTTCGGCTCTGCGACCTTCTGAAGGCGATGCAGCACCGCCCTGTCGGTTTGGATCAAGATCCGTTCAACTACAATGCAACGTTCCCTCCGACGAGTTCTCATTGCCTGCTGCGGTTTCCTGATCATTTTCGTTATCGCAGTCGCAGGCTACCTGATTGCAGGCTGGAGCCTACTCGACTCCATATACATGGTTGTAATCACCGTGTTTGGGGTGGGGTTTGGCGAAGTTCAAACGATGAACCCAACCCTGAGAATTTTTACAATTTTTGTAATTATCTCTGGCTACACCACGGTTGGATTTATTGTTGCAGCGCTGATTCAGATGATCACCGAAGGCGAAATTAGGAAAGCATTGGGAGTCCGCCGCATGACCCGTGACATCAAGCTCCTCCAAGACCATGTAATTATCTGTGGCTTTGGTCGGATTGGGCAGATTCTGGCGAAAGAGATGGCGATTGAAAAACAGCCGTTTATCGTGCTTGATTCCGACTTGGAGCGATCGGAGATGGCCACAGCAATGGGCTATTTAGTAGCTTTGGGCAACGCCACAGAGGAAGTGGTGCTGGAGGAAGCAGGGATTATGCGAGCAAAAGTGCTGGCTACGGTGCTGCCCAGCGATTCCGTCAACGTCTTCATCACTTTGACCGCCCGTGGCTTGAATCCTGACTTGATCATTCTGGCCCGGGGTGAACTGCCCACCACCGAGAAAAAACTGCGCCAAGCTGGAGCTGATCACGTCGTTCTACCTGCCGAAATCAGCGCCTTGCGGATGTGCCACATGATTACCCATCCGGCAGCCCTGGATTTTCTGGATGGAACCCACGATGGCAAAAACCTAGATGAAATGTTGGCCCAAATCGATATGCAGCTAGACGAACTGGTGCTCACCCACGATTCCTCCCTAGTGGGTGCGACGATCGGCGATCTGGAAGTCCACGGCAAGGCCATGTTCCTGATTGTGGCGCTGCGGAAAGCCCAGGGAGAGACGATCGTCCATCCCAGCCATGCGGTGCTGCTGGAGCAAGGCGACACGTTGATTCTGATGGGTCATCGCGGCAACATCCCCAAAATCGCTCATTCCTACTCGCTGCAACGCCAAACCGGCCGCTACATGGGCGGCGCACGATCGTAGGGATTAGCTTCATAGCTATAGCCTCATAAGTTAGAGTGATCGCAAACTCAGAGCGATCGCACAAACTGATCCAACCGCTCCATACCTTTCTGGATGGTTGTCAGGTCAGTGGCATAGGAAAGGCGGATGTAGTTATCGGCTCCA
>DATNQR010000674.1:0-4966 GCA_036703905.1 Thermosynechococcaceae cyanobacterium | reverse complement strand
GTGCCGATACCTCAAAAACTCAAAGAGGCGATCGACCCCTCCAATTGCAGTTCCGACACCTTCAAATACCGCTGGAGCGCCTGCAAGCTCCGGTGGCCTTAGATTTCCTGAATCACCCGCAGCGGCATGGAAGACGGTGTGGGAGGGGGTGGTTAGATGCCTTCCTCGACCCGATTCGACTGCTGGCTACCACGGCACGGGATTACGAGAATTGAACCCCCGTAGAACCGTCAACTGATAAAGTTGCTAACCACACAGCGGGCCGGGCGGGTCATACGCCGCGCGACCTGCTTGGGGGTTTGCTATTCGCTCTCGTGGGCGACGAGGGTTTTCGTTTAGCTCGGCGGGGGATGTGGCAATGCCTCAATACGCATGAAGCCGACAACGAGAGTGTCCGCGCTCCCGTAGAAGTTGCTCGCACCGTTCACGAAGAGACTCGACACGATGTGACCGTCGTAGCTCAGCGGCGTACCCCCGCTCTTGCGGAACACCTGGGTTGATCGGTGTTGGTAGGTACAATCGCAGGTTGAAGTCGGACGATGCCGTTCCCGCTGCGCTTCGCGATCGCGATACCATACAAATGTACTTGTTGCTTTACCGCAAATCGTGGCGAAAAAACTGCTCGTCGTTGAAAGTCCAGGCAAAATCAAGAAGCTGGGTCAAATCCTCGGTTCTGACTGGATCGTCAAGGCCAGCATGGGGCACGTACGTGAGCTTGCTAACGATGGCGAAGATTCACTCGGTTTTGATTTAGAACAGAACTCAGTGCGTTGCCGGTTTGTAGCACGAGGGCAGCGAGGTAAAGAGACGATCGCACAGCTCCAAGCCGCCGTCCGCCAGGTGGATACCGTCGTGCTGGCAACGGACCCCGATCGCGAAGGCGAAACGATCGCGTGGCATCTTCAGCAAGCTCTACACCTGAAGAACCCGCAGCGCGTCGTCTACACCGAAATTACTCCGGCTGCAATTCGCGCCGCGATCGCGCATCCCCGCAGGCTCGATCTCAACCTCATCCACTCTGGCTTGTGTCGCACCGTCCTCGACAAGCTGGTCGGCTACAAAGGCTCACCCCTGCTGTGGCAGTTACACAATGGTGCGAAGAGCATGGGGCGCGTTCAAAGTGCGACGCTGCACATTGTCTGCCAACGGGAACAGCAGATTCAAGCATTTGTGCCCCAAGATTACTGGAGTGTGTTTGTAGATTATCAGGAAGGCTTTCGAGCTTATTATCAGGGCAGCACTGAGCCAGAAGCAGAAGCACCTCAGCCGGACGATGCTGCTGACAAAACCGTAGCGCGATCGCCCGAATCGACGAAGGTATTGAGCTCAGCAGAAGCCGATCGCCTCGTTGCGATCGCGCAACAGCACCCACACCGCATTCTCAGTATCGAAGGCAAAACCGCAACGCGCACTCCGCCGCCTGCTTTCATCACGTCGAGCCTGCAACAGGTCGCAGGAGCACAGTTGCGCTTGAGTCCAGAAAAAACGATGCAGGTAGCACAGTCGCTCTATGAAGCGGGACTGATTACTTACATGCGTACCGACAGCGTTGCGCTCAGCCCTGAATTTTGTCAGGCTGCCAGGCAGTGGCTCGAAGCCCACGACCCTGACAACGTTCCAGCCAAAGCAACCACACACCGCAGCAGCAAGAACGCTCAAGAAGCACATGAGGCGATTCGCCCAACAGATATTCACCGTCCCTCAAAGCAACTGCGCGTGGAGCTATCTGCGGATGAATTTGCCCTTTATGTGCTGATCTGGAAACGCTCGATCGCCACTCAATGTCGAGCTGCCCGCCTCAGACAAACCCGCATCGTCACACAGTCCGGCAGCGTCTGCTGGCAAGCCAAAGGACAGGTGATCGAATTTGCGGGCTACAGCAAGTACTGGAACAACCTCAGCGCTGACGTAGAACTTCCTACCCTCACCCAAGAGCAGCCCCTCACGCTGGAGCAAGCTGCCCATGAGCAAAAGCAAACGCAGCCCCCGCCACGCTACAGCGAACCGAAGCTGGTGCAGGTGATGGAGCGGCAGGGCATTGGTCGTCCCAGTACCTATGCTCCAACGATTCAAACCCTCAAGCAGCGATCGTATGTCGAAGTTGTCAAGGGAACGTTGCAGCCCACACCGTTGGGACTAGAGGTCGATCGCTTCTTGCAAGACGCCTTACCTGACCTACTGGAGTCCGAATTCACTGCCCAGATGGAAAGTGCGCTCGATGCGATCGCTCAAGGTCAACAAGACTGGCAGCACTATCTGACGCAGTGGCACTCCAACTACTTCGCACCGGCGCTCGATCGCGCCCAGCAGGTGATCCCGCAACATCTGACAACCACACCCGCCCCACAACCGCACAAAACGCTGGAAACGTCGCGGACGCGCTGCCCACAGTGCCAGGAGTATCTCGCGAAAGTTCCAAGCAAGAAGCTGAAGAAGAAATATTTCCTCAAGTGTGTGAGCGGCTGTGCCGACACAGTGCTGTTTTGGTCAGAGCGATCGCGCCAGTGGGAGCCACCCCGCTCTCAGGTGGGTGCGAGCGAATCTTCCAAACTGCCGCCTGCTCAACTAACCGCTCATCCCTGCCCTGTCTGCCAGCAGTTCCTAGAGGAATATCACTACGAGAAGGAAGGACAGCAAAAAAGCTTGTTGCGCTGCTCAAATGCAAAGGCGCAAAGCAATCGCAAGCACAAGGATGTCGTCTACTTCCGAACCGCAAAGGGATGGTGGAGCCCAAAGTTGGGTGAACTCCCACCATAACTAGGTCATCTAGTTCTTATGTTCAATCATGACCTAAAGCAGAAGTGAGCCGCTGCACAAACTCTGATTTACGATCGCAAGTCAGCACTAAACGATCAATCGATCGCGTCATCGCCACGTAGAGCAGTCGCGCTTCCTCCTCCTGTTCATTCCTGGAACTGGGCATTGCCCCCACCCCAGGAATGAACACCACTGGAAACTCCAGCCCTTTACTAGAGTGCATGGTCACGAGTTTGATGCTGGGGTGAAGTGGGCGGTAGCGGCGGCTGTTGGTGTCACGGTTAATCCACTCGATCGGTAGTCCGCTGGCTTGAACCTGCTGGCAAATCTGCTGGCCTTGCCAGTGATAGCGGTAAATGATCGCCATTTCATTCCAAGCCGTCCCGACTTGGTGTAGCCCAGCAGCGCGATCGCACAGATATTTGATCTCGTGACGGAAACTGGGCAGATGAATCAGTTGGGGTTTTGGACCCTGCCGACCACTCGTTTGCGGCTGAAGTACAACAGGAGCGTCGTCTTGCTGATCCCGCTTGGGCATGAGCAGATCCTTTGCAAACCTACAGGCTAAACCCAGTACTTCTTCAGTGTTGCGGTAGTTGATTTTCAAGATCGTAGTTCTACCTTGGGCTTGAATACCCAAACTCTTAAAGCTGAAGGGTTGATGTTGACGCTTCGGGTAGATACTTTGAGCATCATCGTAAAGAATCAGCAGTGAGTTTGTGGCCGGATCGACCATCTGGGCAATCAGCTTTAACCAAGCGGGCTGAAAGTCATGTCCTTCATCCACCATGACTGCTCCGTACTGTCCTGCTGGAATCAAGCCTTGGTTTACCGATCGAATCACGCGCTGTACCAGTTCTTCAACATAGGCTGCTCCTGAAAACTGGTTAAAGTTGGGCTTCGCAATGTGGTGGGCTTGCAAAATCTCACTGCACCAGCCGTGAAAATGCATCACCTCAACTTGAGCCAGTCCTTGACGATGGAATAGCTGCCGCAGTTTAGCTGCCAGCGCCACATTAAAACAGAGCACTAGCACGGGCTTGGTCATTTGCTGAGCGAGATGCTGGCCACGATAGCCTAAAATCAACGTCTTACCAGAGCCAGCGACGCCATGAATGATCCGATGTCCCTCACCCAAGCTGCGGGCTAGCTGCTCCTGCTGCAAGTCCATGACGCGGAGAATATCAGGAAGGGTAGCAACATCTTCCTCATGGATCTCAGCGCCCAGCAGCGATTGCTCCTGAGTAGCAATGCGGATTTCAGGAAAGATGTGCCAGCGGATGCGATCGATTTGGGTCGGAGTGAGCGGTGCACCAAACTGATGGGTACAGAGGTTCCAAAGCCGCTGTTGGAACTCACCGGCATCTACGCTCTCATACATTTCATCTTGGCAGATGACCAAGTTCGGTTCCAGGACAGCGCCCAGGCCCTCAACTGACTCAAACTGCTTGCGAGTAATGTTGGTAAGCACCACCCCGTAGCTGTAAGGGAATGCCAGCTTCCCTTGAAATTTACCTGCTGCCTGCACCAGGAGCTGGTCTTGCTGTAGCTCAGAGACAATGGCAAGAGCATACCCTCTAGCCTGCTCCAGAGGATTTTTCTCAACTTTTAGACCATCTGGAGTCAGCAACTTTACCCGGTCTGGATTGACTGCACATAAGCTGCTCAGCTTCCAATCCTTCACTTCCAAAACGATGATTCCACGCTCAGGATGCAGCACGATGAAGTCTGGATGCAAGCGTTTCTGGCCGATCGCCACATCGTACCAGAGCAGATAGTCATCCTCAAGCTTGTCTTCTAAGCGTTGCGCAAAACGACGCTCGCCCGCCGTCATCCGGGCAGAACAACTGCTGAAAGCCGGAATCAGAATTGCCATAGGATTGGAACAATCTCTAATCAAGAATGCCCAACTTCGCTAGAGATGCAACTGATGCAGCCAATCGAATCTACTGCGTAGTTTCCTAGAACCCTGCTGCTATCCTCTAGCGATTAGAACACGTCAATGGTGGGAAACTTTGCTTGCGCTTGTAGACAGTCCCATAAATAGATTGCCAAGCCCAAATCACCTGTCCATAACGGGTAGCGTAACTGAGCATACAGTTCCTTGGAGAGCCGGTACTGCTCGATCGCGTGCATCCCAAAGGCTCTAGCACGATCAAGCCACATCTGGTTCCCGGTGCGAACAAACAGTTTGAGAAATGCATAGCCG
>DATNQR010000673.1:0-13108 GCA_036703905.1 Thermosynechococcaceae cyanobacterium | reverse complement strand
CTGAGAACCTATTTGGGGTTATTCTGCACCTCAAAAAGGTTCTCAGTTAGCGTACACAATGTTGATTGCACGTTGCAAAGCAGTAGGACACCTAAAATTTAAAGCAATGGACTTGAACAACAGATCACTGAAAGGAATGGGCTTAGCAGCGACATTGGGAGCGATCGCGGTTGGACTCTATGTAGTGCCTGCGAAAGCACAAATGCACGGGGGATCACCCCACCACTCGCCAGGAAGCCACCAATCGCCAGCAAATACGGATCATCTATCGGCTCTTGATGCTAACGAAGCGAGTGCCCAACGCTTATTTAATGAGGGATTGGAAAAGCTACAGGCAGCAGATGATCAGGGCGCGATCGAGAGTTTTGGTAAAGCGATCGCGTTGAGTCCTCGTCACGAAGATGCCTACATCAACCGGGGCAATGTTTATCGCAAACTTGGCAACTATCAAGGCGCGCTCGCTGACTATACCCGGGCGCTTCAGCTCAACCCCAGCTTTACCTACCTGCACAATAGCCGAGGCAATGTTCGCGAAGCTTTGCAGGACTACAAAGGCGCGATCGCTGATTACACTGAAGCGATTCGGCTGTATCCAGAGGCGAGTGCTGGCTATCGCAATCTCGGCTCTGTTCACTCCAAGTTGGGTGACTATCAAGCTGCATTGAAAAGCCTGAATCAGGCAGTTCAAGTTAACTCAGGTTCTGCGGCTTCCTATTTGAAGCGCGGCGAAATCTATTTGAAGCTTGATGACCCTAAAAAGGCGATGGATGATTTTCGACAAGCTGCCGAGCTATTCTCATCTCAGGGAAATGTGGAAGATTCCCAAACAGCTAACCGACTCCTACAAGAACTTCAGAAATAACACCCGAATATAAAAACAGAGTGGTGACTTAATCTAGCTGGTGGCGCAAAAGATTTATTCATGAGATCTTGACGCGCTACCAGCTTAGTTTCCTTCTCCGTACACTGAATCGTCAAAGCTTTTGACGGCTGCCTGATCGTATGGAGTAGGAGGTTGCGGATAAGTTACCTGGCTTCTCCTGACATCTTGGGTCTGGTTACCACAAAGCTGAGTCAAATCAACTAATCGACTGCCGCTACCCCACTGTACATAGCAAGGGGGCACGTCAATTTCTGGCGTTGGTGCTGCTGAAGAAGTTACACCTGTACTTCTTGCCGGCTGACCTGGCTGAGCCGCTAGCAACTTAGAAGCGCCTGTACTAACTGAAACAGTTAATGCAATGCAGGTGAGTACAACTAAGAAAAACAATCTCATAAATGTATCCCCACGGAAAAGCATTGCCTTTGCTTTAGTCTAGCAATCTCACGATGTAAATTGGTTTTGTGGCAGAAATTTTTGAGGTGGAGTGGGGTAGCGTCCTCACCAATAAATGCGAACCCCCAACTCCTCTAAGAAGTTGGGGGTTCGCACATCAGATAGGAAAACTACAGATTTTACGATCGAAGCATAAGTTTGTTTTCTTAGGCTTCACTCGCGAAAATCGCCGATTTCTACTTGGGCAAACAAGCGTATCCTCCGTTCACAAAGCGAAGTTTCGATCCAGGTGGGCAGTCTTGCTGAGTAATGCTTCCCTCAAGCGGAGTTGTCGATGACGGTGTACCCGTTACCGTTCCTTGCGTAGAGGATGCAGTCAAGAAGTTTGGTTGAGGAGTAGTTCCATTTCGCCCTACCGCAGGCAACTCTAGCGTTGTGATGGTGGCTTGCCCAGTACCATCATTGGTCACGCTATTCTGGTCGCCTGGATGACCATTGGTTACAAACAGTTGTGGATGATCAAACGGGGCACGCTGATAGCGAACGCGATCGTCGGTCAGAGAAACCATGAATGCCACCAAAGACGTTTTCTCTTCCTCGCTGAGTCCTAGGTTTTGGATGTCAGGATCGAGATTGTCAATGTTGTTCTCATGAAAATCTCCGCCTCGATTGTAGAAGTCAACAACTTGGCGCAAGGTCAGTTGTCCACCATTGTGGAAGTAGGGAGCCGTTAACTCAATGTTCCGCAGGCCGGGCGTTTTGAAAGCACCATCCGCAGCAGTGCGTTCATTGGCACCGACGCTTATATTCGGAGTCGCATTGAGCAATGACTTAAAGAGTCCTTGCGCAGCCAACCGCGATTCTGAAAGGGGGTTGCCAAAAGGATCTTTGCCGCCTACACCCAAGTCTTCTAACGTAGGGCGAACACCGATATTGTAGAAGCCATTGTCGTAGATAGCTTCTCCACCGTTGCCCATTGCCATCCGTTCGAGTCGTTCATTCTGCACATTCTTGACAGAGGCGTTAGTAAATTCGGCTCCGCCGTGACAGTTGATGCACTTCGCTCTACCTTCAAACAAATCTTTGCCTTTTTTCTGTTGGACATTCAGCGCGTTGCTGTTGCCCTCCATGTATTGGTCAAAGGGTGCATTGTTAGAAACCAAAGTGGATTCGTACAGTTGAATTGCTAACCCCATGAACAATGAGAAGTTGTAATCCATGAGTGTAAACTCATCGGTTGCCAACGCTCCCTGCGGCTGCTTGAAAGACCGAGTTCCATCAGCCCCAACCTTGATGATTTGCTGCGAGTCCCACCACTGCGGCTGGAAGGCATCCTGAACCATTGCCTCGTAGGTTTTCTGCTTGAGTCCAGTTCTGGGTGAATTGCTGAAGGTGCCGAGAACGCTATCTTCAGGATGTACAAGCTGTTTGTTAAGCGGCGGTAGCACCCTGAGCTTTTTACCCGTCTCTCTGGGCAGCTTTTTGATCTTGAGGCGATCGAATTTCTGCCCAATATCGGGGAATACCCGACCCGCTGCCGATTCTTCAACAGAGCTGAGTGGGGGGCCTACTGCTTGCGATGCAAGCGATGAATTCTTCAGGCTAACTTTCACCTTCTGCAATGCGGATTGCTGGGTGGGTGCTTTCAAAACATACGCATCTTTGTCTCTCGACCCAAACGGATTCACACCGTTAAATTCGTTTTGGGCCCGTCCGTCCCAGAAGTTGCGGAAGTTAAATACCGCATTAATGGTGCTGGGCGTGTTGCGTTCAGTCACCTGACGCACGTTGACGCCCTGGACGTTAAAGACTGGATCGGGCTGAAGCTCCATTTTATCGATCGCACTACCAGGGGTAATGTCGAGAAACTTCGCCAAGTTCACTCCCTGCGATCCTGCGACGTCGTTGGTGTCGGACAGAACTTGCGAGGAGCGATCGTTGAAGTTTGCCAGCTTGTGAAACGGAAAGTCCCCTGGCTTCAGCACATAGTTAGGGGCGCCGCCCAGCTCAAATGTGGTATCCGGATTTGGAGCACCGTTTGCAGTTACCCGCAGCAGCCCTGGGCTGACCTGGTTCTTAGCACGAGTATCAACTCCGGCGTGGAAGTGGCAACTAGCACAAGACTGATTTCCATCACTGCCAACCTGTAAATCCCAGAACAGTGATTTTCCTAAGACAATTGCAGCCGTTTTGTTTTTGACGAATTCTCCCAAGTTAGATGGCTGGGAGACTGAGACAGTTTTGAGCGAAGCTAGGGGCTGAGAAACGCCAGGGTCAACGAATTGAGCGGATGCTGTGTGTCCGGCTAGGACAGCAGCAGCGACGAGAGTGACGATCGCCACATAGGCTCTCATTCGTTTGGATAGCCTTACCCCTAATTGGGAAAGCTTAGATAGATTCATCAGGGCGGTAGACCTCTTGCAAGTTACGAGGGTTGGCAGCGTCAAACATTTGATATGACAGGCTTAGAGCTTAAGAGCAATGTGAGCTTTGTTATATCTGACTAGAAGTTAGTTTCTTAACCTAATCGGACTCTAACTTTATTACGCAAAAGGTTTAATACGCAAGTTAAATGCTATGTCAATATCGGAATACACGGAATTCGTTAACAGTCTCAAGAACTTCTAGTGAAAGAGTCCCCAGGCAAGAATCAGCTGCACAGAAGGTCTAAGGTTCGTCATCAGTCAGATACCCCGGCTAAGCCGAGGATGTCTGAGTCATTCCGGTGGGCGACTCGCGGAAATTGATTGCAAGGGTATCTTTCAGTATTTCCAACAGCGCGTTTCGATTTTTTGTACCCAAATCGATCGCATCATGCCCCAGAACAGAAGTGCAGGCAGAAGTCCCATCTGAACCAGCAGCTTTATCGCAGTCCAGGCATATTCCAGGGGCAGGGCTCCACTCTGCGCCTGCTGATAAAGAACGCCAATCAGCAGCACCGTTGAGCCACCCAATAGCTGCAACGATCGACCTGAGGGGTGGGCTTTCCAATGGAGCTGCAAAGGCTGTCGCAGCCATCGGGCTACCCAACCCGCCGCGTGGGCGACACTATGTAGGACAATGCCTGGTTTAATCAGGTCGGGCAGAAACAACAGAAATAGCAGAATGAGTGGCCAACCCGGCACAACCCCAGTGCTGTAAACCGGGAACAGAGCAGCCCTTAGCTCATGAATTCGAGAGTAGATGAGGGCGATCGACATTTGCAGCAGGAATTGAGGTAATCCCAAAATGAGGGCGGGATGCTTGATGAGTTCATCTCCGCGCAGGACAACCGCAACAATCGCGTAGGCAAACACAATCAGGACTGCGTAGAGAGCCGTGATCCGAAAGAGGGGAGTCAGTTGAACCGGACGATAGACGGCGTAATGGCTGACGGGTAAAACGATCGCAGACAGTAGGAGCAGATTCGTCGTCAAGCGTTCGGGAATCTGTCCAGTCATGCCCAACCCAAGAATCAGCAATACTGCGCCAGCGAGACCGATCGCAAGCAATTTGCGATGGTTCCGAGCGTGGGAATTGTCCCGTAAATAGTAACTGACGGTCATTGTGCTGCCTAAGAGCAACAGGAATTGGCTCAAGAGGACTTCCGGCACGATCAGCTGCTGGGGCGGGGGTTTGAGATTAAAAACCTGCCTAGCCCAGGCAACCGTTTCGCGGACTAAAGTGGGATCAAACGGTTCAATCAGGTGATCTGCGGTGGGCGAAATCACCAACTTGCGCGCTGTGCCTTTGCTGACGTCTCCGTAAAGCTGGGATTCTTTAGCCGTCGGCTCTGTGCCCTGTTGCAGCATCGATCGCATCGCGTCCGGCGTATGGAACTGCTCATACAAACCAATGCCCATAAACAAATTGGACGGCAGGAAACGATTGATATCAGCACTCATGCCCAAGACGATCGTGGTTTTGATCCGGCTGTCCTCGTTTGCCAGAAAGAACGCGGTGGCTCCGCCCATCGAATGCCCTCCCACACCAATCCAAGGTGGAGCAAATTGGTTGGGGTGGGCATAGACGTATGCCGCGATCGCCCTGGCATCGGCCAAATTTTCCTCGTTGCTGTAAGCTCGATCGTAGGATTCACCAAACCCGCCGCCATCAAAGGCCAACACTGCAAGCCCTTGCCGAGCCAGCGCGATCGCTAGGGGCTCCATCGTTTCTTTTGTGCAACTGACTCCATGCCATAGCATCAAAGTCGGATAGGGCGCATTGGTTTGGGCAGGAACGTAAAGCCGACCCACAAGCGTTTGTTGCGGATTACGGGCAACCTGAATCACCCGACTGTGAATTGAGGGGAGGCGATCGACCCAGTTGAGCCATAATCCCAACCCCAGCAGCATTAACCCCAGCCCAAAACCGAATCTCCGACGGAAAGGCATCTTGTGAATCATGCGGTAGTGATTTTCTAGCTTTCCAGAGGGATTCAGAGACTATGCGATCGACCGCTATGGATTTTTCCCAGACCCAAAGTTTAGCCCGATGAAAGAGTTGCCAAGTCCTCAGTGTTGAGGGTGGAGAAGGATGAATTGCAACTGCGGCTAACATCTTCCAACAGTCTCTCGATCGACCTTGCGGTTCCCGCTGTCAGCAGCTATATCTCCAGTTCAGCGAAGTTATATTGATACAGTAGCTAGATACATTCCGAGCTACGACGTTTCGCTTTGTGGCAAAGCCCACTAGGATTTATAGTCCCATAGGTCTTCTGCTGGCCACCGCCAAACCCGATCGAGCTTTCCCCTCACCCCCCAGACTCAAATGCGCGACTTCTTCAAGTACACCTTCGCAAGCCTGCTGGCGCTGCTGATCTTTCTGGGTCTGAGCGTGGGTGGGCTATTGTTCTTAGTCATTGCGATCGCCTCTAAAGATAGCGGCCCCCAGGTGAAAGACAAATCTATGCTGGTGTTCGATCTGTCGCTGACCATCAACGATGCCAAGCGCAGTAGCAGCACCAGCGTCGCGCTTCAGGAAGCGCTTTCGGACAGTGGTGGGGGCGAGAACATTACCCTGCGAGAGACTCTAGACGCGATCAATCAAGCAGCTAAAGACAACCGCATCCTGGGAATCTACCTGTTCGGCAATGTGGAAGGTGTGGGCAGCACAGGCTACGCCAATCTGAAAGAAGTCCGGGAGGCGCTGCAACGCTTCAAAGCTGCGGGGAAGAAAATCATTGCCTACGATGTCAACTGGCGCGAGCGGGAGTACTATCTGGGTTCTGTGGCAGACACGATCGTCCTTCATCCCCTTGGCGGGTTTGAGTTGAACGGTTTGAGTTCAGAGTCCGCCTTCTACGCAGGGGCATTGCAGAAGTTTGGCGTGGGCATCCAAGTGACGCGGGTAGGCAAATACAAATCTGCTGTGGAGCCGTTTTTGTTGGATAAGCGCAGCCAAGAGAACCGTGAGCAAACCGAGTCTTTGTTGCGGGATCTGTGGTCGGAACTGCTGACGGCCAGTGGCAAAGACCGCAACCTGTCAGTGCAACAGCTTCAAGCCGCTGCTGACAATCAAGGGCTGCTGAGTCCGAAGGAAGCGCTCGATCAGAAATTGGTGACAAAACTGGCCTACCAGGATGAAGTGATTGCAGATCTGAAGAAACTCACCAGCAGTGACGCAGACGACAAAACCTTCCGGCAGATCTCCCTGAAATCCTATGCCGAAATTGCGGAGGATAAGTTAGCGGAGCGCTCCAGCAAAAACCAGGTGGCGATCGTCTACGCGGAGGGAGAAATTGTCAATGGGCAGGGCGGCTCTGACGAGGTGGGCGGCGATCGACTGGCGCGGCAACTGCGGCAACTGCGGCAGAATGACGATGTGAAAGCGGTAGTGCTGCGGGTCAATAGTCCCGGCGGCAGCGCCATTGCTTCAGATGTAATCCAGCGCGAAGTCATCCTCACTCGCAAAGCCAAGCCTGTAATTGTCTCAATGGGATCAGTGGCGGCTTCTGGCGGCTACTGGATTGCGACCTACGGCGATCGCATCTTTGCTGAACCGAATACGATCACGGGGTCGATCGGTGTCTTTGGACTGCTGCCCAACGTGCAAACCCTGGCCAACAATAACGGCATTACCTGGGACGTCGTTAAAACTGGACGCTTTGCCGACACTCAAACCCTCTCGCGCCCCAAGAATTCCCAGGAGTTGGCCCTGATTCAGAAATCAGTAGATCAGATTTACGACCAGTTTTTGAGCAAGGTAGCTGAATCGCGCAAGCTGGAGCGATCGAAGGTGGCCGAAATTGCCCAGGGTCGAGTTTGGTCAGGACAGAAAGCCAAAGAGCTGGGGCTGGTGGATGAACTGGGCGGATTGGATAGCGCCGTCCAAGAAGCGGCCAAACGAGCCAAACTCGGCGACGACTGGAAGCTGGAGGAATACCCCAAAACTCGCAGTTTTGAAGAACGGCTCTGGGGTCGGTTGACTGGGGAGCAAGCCAAAATCAAGCCGCCTCACATTGACCCCTTCACCACTGAATTGAAGAAGATGCAGGCAGATTTATCTGTGCTGAAGTCTATGAATGACCCAATGAATGTTTACGTCCGCTTACCCTTCAATTTTCGGATCGATTAGGCGATCGAGCTTAGCGATCGAGCTTGAAGTAAGCCCATCTAACCCAACATTGCTAGGCAGACTGTGGACAAGTCATTTGCTGAAATTCAAGCCCCGTTGACTGAATACAAACCGATCTTTCTGCCCAACGCAACGGCAACTTTACAGCTAGGAATTCAGTTGGGAAAACTGCTCTCTGCTGGAAGTGTGCTGCTGCTGAAGGGAAATTTGGGGAGTGGAAAGACGACGCTAATTCAAGGATTAGCTCAGGGTTTGGAGGTTCAGGACACGATCGAGTCTCCCACCTTTACGCTAATTAATGAGTACCTAAACGGCAGAGTTCCGCTCTATCATTTTGATCTTTATCGCCTTAGTTCTGCGGAAGCTGTGGCGCTGAACGTTGAACTCTACTGGGAAGGGTTGGAAGTGGATTTAGGAATTGTGGCGATCGAGTGGGCAGAAAAGCTGACCTATAAGCCTGACTGCTATCTGGAACTCCACTTGACCTACTCTCAACAAGAGGGAAGAATAGCCAGCTTTTTTCCGGTTGGAGCAGCAGCGATCGCGGCTTTTGCTCAACTAAATCCGTAGATGGATACAGATCACGCCTACCTCGGAACCCGCAGAACTCCGCTAAGATAGAGCAGCAATTGGGTAGGGGCGATCGCAGCCATGACACGAGCGGGGGTTGGAATTCGGACGGCGGCAGCGCGATCAGAACGACTGACGGGACAGATCCACGTCTACGATGGCGCGGGCAAAGGCAAGTCTCAGGCAGCGCTGGGGGTAGTGCTGCGATCGATTGGGCTGGGGATTCACTCCGAGGTACAAACGCGGGTGCTGCTACTGCGGTTTCTCAAAGGGCCAGGGCGGATGTATGACGAAGACGCGGCGATCGAAGCATTGCAGCGAGGTTTTCCCCACCTGATCGACCAGGTACGCACCGGACGGGCAGAGTTCTTTGGGGCAGGCGAGGTTACGCGATTTGACAAACTGGAGGCCCAGCGAGGCTGGGACGTGGCGAAGGGAGCGATCGCCTCTGGACTCTACTCGGTCGTGGTGATGGATGAGCTGAACCCGGTGCTAGATCTAGGGTTGCTACCTGTGGATGAAGTGGTGGCCGGCCTCAAGCGCAAACCCGACAATATGGAAATCATCGCCACAGGCCGCGGCGCGCCAGCCGCCCTGCTGGAGATTGCCGACCTGCACTCGGAGATGCGACCCCACTACCATCCGACCGCTAAAGAACAGGGCATTGAGGGCATCGAAATCTACACCGGAGCCGGAAAGGGCAAGTCCACAAGCGCTTTGGGGAAAGCACTGCAAGCGATCGGACGGGGCATCAGCCAAGACAAATCCCATCGCGTCTTGATCATGCAATGGCTTAAGGGCGGCACTGGATATACCGAAGATGCAGCGATTTCTGCACTGCGCCAGAGCTACCCAAACTTGGTGGATCACCAGCGCTGTGGAAGAGACGCGATCGTCTGGCGAGGGCAGCAGCAGGATTTGGATTACGTCGAAGCCGAGCGAGGCTGGGAAATAGCCAAAGCCGCGATCGCCTCTGGACTCTACAAAACCATCATGCTGGACGAACTTAACCCCACGGTGGATCTAGAGCTATTGCCAGAGGGGCCGATCGTCCAGGCGTTGCTCCGCAAACCCCGCGATACAGAAGTAATCATCACGGGCCGCTGCAAAAATCCCCCCGCCTATTTTGATCTAGCCAGCATTCACTCAGAGATGATCAACCACAAACACTACGCTGAAAAAGGTGTGGATCTGAAACGGGGCGTAGATTTCTAGGAGTGAAGAATGGGGTTACTGAATCGTGGATGAGCTTGCTGGCACTGACCCTCAAAGGGGCCGCAGGAGCAGGGCTACGGATGAGGGCTGGTTGACTGCCAGAACTCCTGAAACCCCCGTATCACGGTTTTTACAGCGGTCGAATAGAATAATGCTCCGCAACGCTGAAGCGTTTCTTAGATGCCGCAGGCTTTACGCGCCTATTCAAGCTAAGTCCGCCGACGCGGACTAGAGATCATCAGGGTTTCAGCAACCCGCGTCGGCGGGTTTTGCTCTTCTAGCTGCGGTTTCAACCGCCAAGCTCAGAAGATGTGTCAGTCAATCAGGGATGAGGGTCATTCATTCCAGCATTCAGCAGCGCCACTATCGTTCTTCTACCGCCGATGAACCTGTTGTCTTTAGAGCCTGAAGTGAATTCGTGATCGCAATCACATCATCTCTGTCTTTGGATCACTCTCTTAAGACGGTAATCAGCAGAGAATTTTGATGCAGAGTTCCTGCCATTGATATGAAAACTATGATTCGTGGTTTAGTTCAAAAGGCGCTTTACATTAAGCAACTGACCCCAGATATCGAGAATGAGATTAACTATGAACTCACTCGTATTGGGCACATTTCTGACATCGACTTTGAAGCTCTAGAGTTGCTGATGTCAGAGATGGATGCAGGGCGGATTCAGCTGGTTCCCAGTCCTTGAGCACGATCGACTCCAGGTAGAAACACTACTCTCGAAAGGCCTCCGGCCGCGATCGACAGATCTGCTTGACTAATTGATTCACCCTTTGCTGAACCGTCTTATCCACAGAACTAGATTGAGCTTCTGGAGTGGGGCCGTAGAGATGGGTCAGCAGAGGAGCCACTTCAGTATCGAAAGCTGATCGAAACAGCACAACAGGCAACAGTAGATCTACCTCGCCCCTGAGATCGTGATAGACAGTTGGTTCCGAAGCGTCTGCTTGAGTCTCGATCACGCTGGAATGAATCACTAGCAGGAGCGGATGAACCCAGCAGAGTTGTCGTTCCTCCACGGTTTGCACCACCTCAGCATAGAGATAGCTTCGATCGCATTCCAGGCAAACGATCTCGCGGGGTTGAAAGTAGGGAATGCAGCTTTTGAAGTCAAGTGTGGAGAAGCCCATGGCGTGAATCTCGTGAGCCGATTCTGTCATTCTAGAGCGCCAGACTCAAGCTTCACTACCGCCAAACTACTGGAGATAGCTTAAGGAAATCACTTTGCCTGCGAAAAACGGGCGATCACCGAGCTGGGGCGATTGTCCACATCTCATTTCCGCAGGCTTGACATGGGATATTATCTCCAAAGCTAGGCTTCAGAAACGGCAATGTCACTGAGCAGACAGATCAATTCCTAAATAAGTTTTGCTAAGGTAACGAGTCAGCCGCTTGAGCGGCTTAGCTACCTTAGCAGTATGGTCGCTAGCTACCATTGCCGCTGTTGGTAGCCCAACCAACGCCGCCAAATCTGCATCGGATAACGCTCCGGCTTGGTGCTGCCGGAACGCCTCAACTACTACAACTAGCTCATCCACTGAGAAAGTGAAGCCATTTTGGGCGGCAAATTCGGCAACGACGGGAGCACGCTCTCCAGTGAGGGCATCTGACTCACTTGCGTCTAGCTCGGCTTCGCTGCTGATGTTGCCATCTCCCACACCCAACAAGCTCTCTAGCTGCTGCCGCAGTGCATCATTCTCAGCCGTTGTCTGCATAAACTTCAATACGGTTGCTGTTGACATAGTAAAAGCTGCCTGCTTGTCGATCGTTCAAATCCTATCAAATGCCTGTTGGCAAGCAACTTAAGAAAACGTAAAACTTGAGAATCTGTAGCTTGGGCTACTAGAATACTCGATCGAGTTTTTCAGACAGGTTTTGAGGTTCCTAGCGATGTCGTTTTAAGTTTCACGTTTGGTTTCTCGACTATACCGATCGATATTTGTGTCAGTTGATCGGTCTGGAAGCACTGTTCTAGGCAGCTTCTAACTGGGTTGGCATAACCTCAGGTGAATTTGTGTAAAATCTGCAAGACGCTTGAGTTTGGCGATGCTACTGTATGAACAGACACAGAGAGCGAAGCATCCTCTTCAAATCGCAGCTTTCGGGATTGTGTCTCCCTCCCAAAGCTACCTGTACTGATTCAGCAGTCTGTAGATTTCCGGTTTTTTATCGTTAAACTACTCTCTGCGTTGCAGTTCTGTCACGTAATAAACTGGTTGTTACCAGTTTGATGTTACTAGTTTCTCCAGAGTTAAGGAGGAAATCCACGCTAGTTCAACTGAGTTCAATCGCTGACAGTGCAGGTTTGAGTAACCCCAACCATTACCTATCCTTGATTTCAACACAGTGTTAAACCTGGCAGCCTTCTGTCAGGTTTTCAATTTTTCTGGAGTTGATCGATTCACCTGTTTCACTAACTTGTTCTTTTGTAAACTGCGGATTCATTTCACAATTATTGAAGGGTTTCTTAGTTAAGCTTGAGCTAACCCGGTAGGAGAAGTTAGCCTCATGGTTTCAGTTTCTAAGCTCTCATCCAAGAACAGTATTCCCCAGCAAAACTGGCAGACTGCGATCGCGTTTGTTCTGGCTTTCTGGCTGAGTAGCAGTGTAGTGATTGATGCTCTGCTGATGCCTGTGATGGCAGTGTCGGGCATGATGACTGAACCCGGATTCGCTACGGCAGGCTATTCGCTGTTCTGGGTGTTCAACCGCGTGGAGTTGCTGTGTGCAGCGATCGTGCTGACGGGAGCGCTAGGTTTGCGCCATAGCTCAGGACGATCGATTCCGCACTCTGTAGCTCTGTCAGCCTTGCTAGGAGGAATTGCGCTCATTTTCACCTACGGCCTCACGCCCCAAATGAGCGGTTTAGGGCTGCAACTGAACTTGTTTACTCCTCCCGCTGAGACTTCCGCTTTGATGGACGGTTTGCACTTGCTCTACTGGCTGCTGGAAGCAGCAAAGCTGACCATTGGCGCTCTGCTGCTTCAACGATCGCTGCAAACTGCTCGATCGAGCGCCTCTGACAGGATGTAGGCATGGAAAAAGCAGGGTAAGCGCTGAGACGAACGCTTAAGTTCTTGAGATTAGTCAGAATCGATCGGTTGAGCTATGATTCAACCGATCGATTGATCGTGAACCAGTGATTTAACGAAACGAGAGATCCCTCTGCTGAAGCGGTACTGAAAATTCGATCAGAGTGCTGTCTCGGAGCAACCCGGATGTGGCTGTGAAGTTTATCGAGATTTACTTAGATGGGCGATCGTCTGGTGAGCCGCAGCCATAGGAGTTGGAAGGAGTGATCGTGTTTCTTATCAAATAGCTTCAATCTTCACCCTCTGAGGCTTGCTCCTGATTCGGCTCACCTAGGTAGAGTCTGACAAATTCCTCGGCAGCGGTCGGATTCAGCTTGTGCAGTGCGTCTCGAAGATCCAGAAAGGTTTCGGCAACCGGATCGCGGATCTCAGCCACCCAACGGCTGATGTT
>DATNQR010000672.1:0-4844 GCA_036703905.1 Thermosynechococcaceae cyanobacterium | reverse complement strand
CCGCCGCCGATTGCCAGCAGGTCGATTTGCTGACGGTAGTAGTCCACGCTCTTGACCTGAACCTCAATGCGATCGCCCAGACGGTACTGCTTGCGGTTCTTGCGCCCCACAAGGGTTTGCTGACGCGATCGGTACTCGTACCAGTCATCTTTGAGAGAACTGACGTGAACCAGTCCCTCCACCAGCAGTTCTTCGATCTCCACAAACAGACCGTAGGACTGCACTCCAGTAATCAGCCCGTGGAAAATCTCACCCGTGCGCTCCCGCATTAGTTCGGCTTTCTTCAGTCCTTCCAAGTCTTGTTCAGCTTCCTGAGCCACCTTTTCCCGCTCGCTGAGATGGATCACCACCGAGGCAAAGTAAGATTCCAACTCCTGTTGAATTTCCGGCGGCAGCACATTCCAACTCACGTTGCCCTGGGCAGAACTGTGGCGCAGATTGGCAATCTCTTTGGATCGGCTGGACTTGCGATCGCGTCCTTCGGCAAACACGGCATGGAGAACGCGCTGCACCAGCAGATCAGGATAGCGTCGCACTGGCGAGGTGAAGTGAGTGTAGCCCTGATCCAGCGCCAGCCCAAAGTGCGATCGAGGTGACGTGGTGTAGAAAGCAGGCTTCAGGGTTTCCAGCAGCAGATAGGTCAGCACCCGTTCAGTGTCCGATTCGGCGAACTTCTGGGTGAACTGCTGGTAGTCCTGGGGTCGCACTTGGTCTTCCTGCTCCAGAGTTAGCTCAATGCCCATGTTGGCCACCAGCTTCATCAACTCCTGCACATCTTCTGGATCGGGACTGGGGTGGGCCCGGTAGATGCTGGGAACACCCAAAACTTGCAGGTGTGTGGCGACAATCTGGTTCGCCAGCAGCATCACTTCAGCGATCGTAGCGTGGATCGGATCAGAGGGTGTAACCACCATGGCGCTCAATGCGCCTTCGTCGTCGTAGTGGAACTTAGGCACAAATAGCTGGCTGGTGTCTCCTAAGCTGGAGTCCTCGCTGCTGGCGATCGGTTTGGCCGGCAGGTTCAGTTCAAAGGCTCCCCGCTTGCGGCGTTGCTCTCGCAGGGCCTGGCTGACTGTGGCCAGTTGATCCAGCAGTTCAAATACTGAGGAAAACTGCTCGATTTCTGGGTTTGGTTCCGACGATCGGGCCAGCACTGCCTGAGCTTGCTGATAGCTGAGCTGGTGATTCACCCGAATCACAGCAGGCTGAAGCTCATACTCCACCAGTCGCCCCTCCCGATCGAGCATGACCAGCACCGAGACGGCCAACCGCTCTTCGCCTACCTGGAAAGCACACAAACCCCCTGCGATCGCGTCGGGCAGCATGGGAATCACCTGCTCTCCCAAATACACCGAGGTTCCTCGCTTGCGGGCTTCTCGGTCAATGGGAGAATCAGCAGTCACGTAGTGCGCGACATCAGCAATGTGAATGCCCAAAATCCACTCACCTGCCTCCGTTTGCTTCAGGGTGATCGCATCGTCGGGACTGTTGCTGCTAACGCGATCACTGTCGGCTTTTAGGGTAATGGTGGTTAGCTCTCGCAGATCCAAGCGCTGCTTCAGTTCTGCTTTGTCGATTTGACCTGAAAGTTCTTCAGCCGCTCGCAAAACCGTTTCAGGAAAAGCTTTCGGCAGATTGTGCTTGCAGGAAACCAGATCAATATCAGATGCACTGGCTTCCGTCCCCAGCACTTGCGCCACTTTGCCCAGAGGCAGACTTTGCCCCAGAGGGTAGCGCAGCACTTCCACATGGACGAGTTGGTTCACCGCGTCTTCCAGGGCTGTGCCGTTCGCTTGCAGATCCAGTTCAAACAACAGTCGATCGTCCAGGGGCAAAGCCCGGAATCCTTTTTCTGTCTGCTTCACCCGTGCCAATACTGTTGGGTTCGATCGCTCCACAATCAGCCGCACTTCTCCTTCAGGGCTACGCTTGCGGTTGCCTTCTTTCGTAACTTTGACCAGGACACGATCGCCGTTCCAAGCATTGCTCAACTGGCTCTCGCGAATATAGACATCCTCGGTTCCCTCCACATCCTGAATGGCGAAGCAAAACCCCTTGCTGGAGCAGCGCAACTTGCCTTCCACCACGCCTTCTTCCGTCACGCGGCGGTAGCGTCCCCGATCTTTCTCCAGAATGCCAATTTTCTCTAGAGCATCCAGGGCAATCTGAAGTTTGCGAAGGCTGGTGGCATCAATGCAGTCCAGTTTCTTCTCTAGGGCTTTGGGGGCAACTAGTTTGTCGTCGGTGAAGTTTGCCAGCAGGGCAGCGATCGAAAATTCCATGAAGCGCTCAATCCTTGTGTGCTGTGTTCCGATCTGGGGTGCTTGTCTAGCTCCAAGTGCCAGGAGGCTAGTTTGCGAAGGTCTTGAACCTACACAGAGCAGCAGTGTTCATCAATCCACTCCGGGGACGTTTCTCAACCTCAGTCTCCAGAATTTCCTCCAGGTACTCAAATGCTATCTCTCTCATCAGGTTGTGTTGACATTTTGTTGAGGTGGGAGTTTGAGGATGAAGCCCTCAAACTCCCTTGTCACCTTCATCTCGATTTAAGAGTCAACAGAACCTAACAATAGGAGCTAACTTGCCATAGAAGCGCCAACGGGAACTAGCGATCGAAAGCTTAACGCTAGGGCTGAGAATTCGTTGAGAACAACTCCCATCACCTTGCTGAGGCTTTGCTAGACATACTCTGGACACCTCTTGGGAAGATTTTTTGAGAAAAGATAACAACCCAGAGACGTTTATCGTAATCCAAGATGTAGACCAGTGAAACTTAACGTCTGCATCTCCCAGATTTCAACATTCTTTCTTAATCTTTTCGCAAAGGGTAGGAATCTGTCAAACTCTGCTCAGGAAGTTCGAATCAATTTCTGCCAGTTCCCCCCGCCAGAAAGCGAGTTGCGGTTTGTATTCATCTGGCGTGGCAACCGCGATCGCCGCCACAAAGTTCTCCCTAGGCTCAAAGGACTGAAGATAGAATATTTCTCCTAGCGATCGAGCTAGTTGCAGCATTCCCTCTACCTCAACTAATTCCACATCAGTCAAGTTTGCCAACCCTGTCCCCGTGGTTTTCAGAATTGCTTCCTTGCAAGTCCAATGCTGGAAAAATGAGGGCGATCGGGCTGCTTCAGGGAGAGTACGAATGCGGCGCGATTCTTCCGAGGCGAAAAAGCGCTGGGTCAATTGTTCTAGATCTTTCACAGGGCGAAGCTGTTCCAGGTCAATCCCTACTGCGTAATTCTGGACGACTGCACAGAGCATCAAGTCCTGAGAGTGGGAAAGGTTGAACTCAAGGCCTCCCGATTCAATCAGTTCAGGCTTACCTGATGAACTGTACTGGAATTGCAGCCGAGCGGGAGATTTCTGGAGGTACTGGGAGAGAATCAGGCGTAGCGTGGCCCGTCCGACAACAAAGCGCTGCTGGTGCTGCGGGAAGCGAAAGCGCTGCGATCGAGCTAGTTCGTCGGGTGAGAGCAACTTCGTCAGGTAGCCGAGTTGGTCAGGAGTGACAGTTAGGGGCGATCGCCAGATATGAACTGCATCGTCTGAAGGCAGAGTGCTGGGGGGAGCCAGCCACTGAGGGCGCAGCAAGTTCATAGTCCTAACCTATGAAACTATGGACATAGCCTAGAAATAACAAAAAGAGGTCGTTGTGACCTCTTTCGGCTACTTCAAATTAAGACTAGAGCGATGGCAGAAACGTTAACCGCAGAAGCTACAGCAGACCCGTGTTAGCTCCGGGCTTACCCGTTGCCAGTTCAACTTTGACAATTCGGCCGCCCTGCTTTTGAATTCGCTGTTGCTCACGAAACCAGTTGTCGTAGGAAACCAGCTTGGTGAAGTAAGTGTTTTGAAGTTCTCGCTGTGTCCGAATACGAGTTTGGCTGGGTACAACAGCAGTAACCTTAAAGTAACGACTCATAGCGGTGTCTCCTGGGAGGGTAAGAACGTGAGAGAAATTTTGGATGTGAACGACGATCGATAATCGTTGAATTGATTCAGTGCCTCTAAAGCAGCGATTTGCGAACTGCCCACAAGAAAAATGGCAAAGACTGGAAGCTAGATACCCGAATTAGACTGTCGAAGCTAATCGGTCAAACCGAATCGTTTGTCAGATAGCCTGCAACAAGCTAACACGCATTTCCAACTTCCAGTCTTTCAAAGCGTTTAGAGGTTCGCGATCTGAAGCCGAAGCTTCAGGATGTGAGCCTCAACGCTGAACTAGCTCAAGCCAGAGGAGATGTAGTCGAGGTAAACACCGAGTTCTCTACCTGCGTCAGAACCGACCAGCCCAGCAGAAACTTCTTTGATGGCCTGGATTGCTTGCACAGTTGCAGCAATGGGTACACCCAGAGAGTTGTAGGTTTCTTTCAGACCGTTCAGGACGCGCTCATCCAAGATGGAGGGGTCGCCAGCCAGCATCGCGTAGGTGGCATAGCGCAGATAGTAGTCCAGATCGCGGATGCAAGCAGCATAGCGACGGGTGGTGTACATGTTGCCACCGGGACGGGTGATGTCAGAGTACAGGAGGGACTTTGCTACAGCTTCCCGGACGATCGCCGAGGAGTTTGCAGCGATCGTGGCGGCTGCCCGAACGCGCAGTTCTCCACTCGTGAAGTAAACCTTCAGCTTCTCCAGAGCGGCAGTATCCAGATACTTGCCTTGAACGTCGGAGGAATTAATAACAGCGGTGATTGCGTCTTGTGCCATGATCTTGATTCCTTAAAGGGTCATTATGGATCGAGTCGGATGGGATGCAGTCTGAATCGCTGAAGACCAGAGGTAGCGAGTTTTGCCCAGCCACCTTTCAGGGTCTACTGCGATCGAGTCTATTGCAGTGCGCC
>DATNQR010000671.1:0-13073 GCA_036703905.1 Thermosynechococcaceae cyanobacterium | reverse complement strand
CTAGTTAACCTTCATTCTCGATCAGAGTTTGACCAGCACGAGAAACCTGTTTTATCGCCTGAGTCATACCGGACACGATAGATGTCTCGACTTTCTCTAGAGCCTGTAAAACTTGATAAGACCAGCATTTTTCGGATCTATGCAGAGCTGGTTCATCGATCGAAGCAGCAGAATCTCACCGCAGAACGGATGTTATTTCCGATTGACTCCACCGTGATTACTCCAACAAGTAAGCTATCTTGGTTGCAAGGCAATCACCAAATTAAATTACTTAATGGCGTGAACTTAATCCAGGGAAATCCGAGTAAATGTCTGATTCATTTTGGACAGGGACATGATGCTAGATTTGGCGTTTCTAATTTTAAGTACGAATGAATAGCTGAAAGCCCTGAAAATTCTGATCGATTTTCACAAAATCATACTGCCATTCAGCAATGCCTTTAAAAGGGATGAGCCAATTTGCCCGATCGCATGGTCAGCACTGGCAGTCACCACTCGGTTTTCATCCTCTAGGCGATCGCTCAACGCAGGAAGGGCAGATTCAGCCATCCAGCCCATTTGTCCCAATGCATAGGCAGCATTAATTTGGACAACATCACTCTCATCGTCTATCGGCCCTGGTATAGGGTATGGAGCGAGAAGGCTCGCGACAATGTATTGGGACGTTGGTCGAGCCAGAGGTTTCACAAACAACACGTCATCATCGAGAGGATCCTTGATCGGTTCTAATTCAGCAACGGGAAGAAGTGCCCCACGGGCCCCTGACCCTGACCAATGTTGAGGGCGTGCTTCAGAGCCGTGGTGACATACTCTTTGGCCAGACGAGTCGCTGTGAAGGGATCGTGCCCCAGAGCTAGATTGGCCGCGATCGCCGCCGCTAGAGTGCAGCCCGTCCCGTGGGTATTGCTCGTCTCCACTGCGGTCGTCGTCAGGGTTTCCAAATGCTGCCCATCAAACCAGACATCTATGCCGCGCAACTCGCCCCCCATACCGCCGCCTTTGACTAGCACTGCCTTTGCGCCCAGTTGCCGGATCTGTTTGGCAGCGATTTGCATCTCTGCTAGGGTTTGAATCTCCATCCCTGTTAAGATTTGCGCTTCGTAGCGGTTGGGAGTTAGGACGATCGCTAAGGGAATCAGGCGCGATCGCAGGACGGCGATCGCGGCATCATCAATCAACTGTGCCCCCGTGCGTGACACCATCACTGGATCAACCACCAGATTGGTGAGCCCGAACGTTTCTATCTGAGTGACCACTGCCGTGATGATTTCCTGATTCAGCAGCATCCCAGTTTTGACCGCCTGCACACCAATATCAGTCACCACGGCTTCAATCTGAGCCGTGACTGCTTCCGGCGGCAGCGCATCTACGCGGTTCACGCCCAGAGTGTTCTGTGCAGTGATGCAGGTGAGGGCGCTGGTTCCGTGAACTTTGTGGAAAGCGAAAGTCTTTAGATCTGCCTGAATGCCGGCCCCACCGCCACTGTCTGAGCCAGCGATCGTCAGCGCTACTGGAATCGTTAAACCGTCTGACATAGCTATTGCTTTATTTTGTGGTTTCAATGCTGTAACTGTTGCTTTAACTATTGTATGATTCTCGGCTGGTACGCTTGACAGACTTGGCTTTGGGCTGCAACGGTGGTATGTATGACTGACATTTCATCTAGCTTGCTTTGCGTTTGAAATTAAGGAAGATTGGGTCATTCCAAAATTGAGTTGATCAGAATTAAGCTAACCGGAATTAAGTTAACCGGAATTAAGTTGAAATTACACTTGAAATTACACAAGGAGTTGCTGCGATGCGATCGGTTCGGGCGTTCTTCAGTTCCTTCGGACTCGATGCTGACCAGTCGTCTTGCCGCAGTTTTCCCTGGCTGATTGCAGCCATTGCTGGGATTTTGCTCACAGGGGGAGCCGGATTTTGGGGCTATTCAATGTTGATGCGACTGCCAGAGTTCTCTAGCTGTCGATCGATCAACTGGGACGACGAAGACTCTCCCGCCATGCGCTTGCAGTGCGCTCAAACCATCGCCAGCACTCGCCAGATGGATGACCTGCTGGAAGGAATTCGCCTGGCTCAGACGATTCCCGCCGAACAACCAGCCCTGCGTCGAGACAGCGATCGCTTGATCCAGCAGTGGTCTCAGGAGCTAGCTGGGATGGCGGATGACGCTTTCCACGCAGGCTCCCTGGAAGAAGCAATTCGGATTGCCCGCCGTCTTCCCCTTTCTGTTTCCAGATCCCAAGACTTGGACGATCGCATCCGCAAATGGCAGGTGGCTTGGTCTAAGGCTGAAGAAATCTACAAAGATACTGAGATGCAAGTTTCTCAGGAAAACTGGACTCAGGCTTTTGGGTTAGCAAAAACCCTGCTGAGTGTAGGCAACACCTACTGGGCCACCACCAAGTACCAAGCGTTGCTCACGATGATTCAGGAAGCGAAAGAGGGCAAGAACGACCAGAGCAAGAACAACCAGAGCAAAACCGCCAAGTCTGACAAGTCCCTGAAGAGTTCTAACCCTAAATTCGCCACCGATCGCAAACCCCTGCCCACTGCGGAAGATCTGATCACCAAATGGCAGCGAGATCAGGATGCAAAAGATCAGGCCCATCTAGCGCGGGCGCGCAGTTTGGCCCAGTCGGGCAAACCGGAGGAACTACAGGCAGCAATGGACGAGGCGCGACGGGTGCTGTACGGCAACGCCAACTACACCGAAGCCCAGCGCTTGATTGATTCTTGGAGCCGTCAGTCAGCCACGGCTGAAGACCGAGCTTATCTCGATCGGGCTAATCGCCTGGCCAGCAAAGGCGACGCGGACTCGCTGCGGGAAGCTATCTCTGAAACCTATCGCATTAGTAGCGATCGTCCCCTGTCTGTCGAAGCTCGTGACAAAGCAGAACAGTGGAATCAGCAGATTCAGCAGTTGCGATCGCAGCCTCGGTCTACTGATCCCTACATTCCCATCCCGCCATCGGTACTGCCTAGAAATAGCCCATCTGCTACCCCTGTGACTCGCTAAAAAAGCGCTGACACCGATCATCTCCCTGACCTGGGGACTTGCCTGGGTATGATGAGAATTGTTACGTTTTACGCGACGTTACCCTATGAAGCTCACCCGGATTGACTTGAACAGCTGGATTTTTGACCTTGGCGACATCAGGATTCTGGTTGATCCTTGGCTGGTCGATCCCCTTGTTTTCTACGGTCAACCCTGGCTATTCACGGCTTACCACAACACCCCCGTCGTCTTCACACCAGACTCCTTACCGCCGATCGATCTAATTTTGCTCTCGCAAGGTCTAGATGACCACTGCCATAGACCAACCCTAGAGAAGCTAGATCGCCGCATACCTGTGATTGCCTCGCCTTCTGCGGCCAGGGTCGTGGAACAACTGGGCTACGAGCGGGTGACTTCCCTGGCAGCAGGGCAACAGCATGAAATTGCGACTCTCACTATCACTGCTGTTCCCGGAGCCGAAGTTCAGCCAGGGCAGGTAGAAAATGGCTATGTGCTGCGCGATCAAGTGACCCAAATAGCGCTCTACTATGAGCCGCATCTGTTTCCGCCTGATTCTTCTGTGCAAACTCAGATTGGTCAAATTGACGTGGCGATCGCACCCGTAGTGGGGCAGATTTTCCCGCTGTTGGGGCAAGTGATCATGGGGCCAGAGCAAGCGCTGAGTCTGATCAAATCCCTTCAGCCCCATTATTTTGTGCCGACCACCCTGTGAGACATTCAGGCAAATGGAATTCTGCCGATGTTGGTGAAGCCCCTAGGCAGTCTAGAGGAGTTTCGCGATCGGCTCCTTGCGTCCGGGTTGCCCACCCAACTGCTTACTCCAGCGCCTGGAGAAACGCTAGAGATAGGAGATGTGAGAACGTAATCACCTCTGGGGACGGCGGCGTTGCAAAAACTCTGGAATGTCCAACCCCGACGACTTGGGCGACTTCGGCTCTGCCGAAGGAGTTGTGGGCGCGGGAGGAGCACTAGGAGGACGGCGGGTCGTAGCAACGGGCTTAGGGGTGGGCGCAACCTGCTCTCCAGTGAAGCCCGTAGCGATCACGGTGATGCGGACTTCGCCTTGCAGGCGATCGTCGATCACCGCCCCAAAAATAATGTTGGCGTTGGGGTCAACCACCTCGTAGATGATCTCTGCTGCCGCATTGACCTCGTGCAGCGTTAAATCGCTGCCGCCTGTGATATTGAACACTACGCCCCGTGCGCCCTCGATCGAAGACTCCAGCAACGGTGAGGAGATAGAGGCGATCGCCGCTTCCCGTGCCCTGGATTTACCCGATCCGACACCGATGCCCATCAGCGCCGAGCCTGCGTCCGCCATCACTGCCCGCACATCGGCAAAGTCCACGTTCACCAAACCAGGAATCGTGATGATGTCTGAAATGCCCTGTACTCCCTGACGCAAAATGTCATCTGCAAAGCGAAACGCTTCCTGGACGGGGGTTTGCTCAGAGATTACCGACAGCAGCTTGTCGTTGGGAATGATGATCAGGGTGTCGACTCGGCTTTGCAGGGCTGCAATCCCCTCTTCCGCCTGACCCGTGCGCCGCCGCCCTTCAAAAGTGAAGGGACGAGTCACCACGCCCACCGTCAGCGCTCCCATTTCCTTAGCAACTTCGGCAACGATCGGCGCGGCTCCTGTGCCTGTGCCGCCTCCCATTCCTGCGGTGATGAACACCAGATCAGTGCCTTCCAGAGCCGCAGCAATTTCATCACGGGATTCTTCAGCGGCCTTCTGTCCGATCGCTGGGTTCCCCCCCGCGCCCAAGCCCCGTGTCAGCTTCTGCCCCATCTGCAAGCGATGGGGAGCCGAAGCATTAGTAAGGGACTGAGCATCTGTGTTGATAGACCAAAACTCTACGCCAGAGACGCTGCTGGCAATCATCCGGTTGACCGCATTGCCTCCGCCCCCGCCCACGCCAATCACTTTAATCTTAGCGACGCTTCCTGGCACGATATCACCCCGCTTAGACTCTTCCCCAGCCATATTCTTCAATTGAGAAGGTTGACTCAAGTGTAGTCCAGAGTTGCCAAAAGGGTTTGCAGCGTCTGTTGATAGAGAAAAGTTTGGCTGTCCGTCCGCGTTGGCACTTTGCTGGGGGCGTTGCGCGTGATCATTAAGGGTCATTGGAAAAGCTGGCTCTGAATTGTGCGTCATTGGAACCGCGGGGGCTGTGAATTGTCTTTTGAACTAAAAGCGCTGATCAACTATTTTGATCAACTATAGGGTAAGTCGTTTGAAAAACCAAACCTGATAGGAGGATGGCAACAGCTTGAAACAATCCCCTCGTCATCGCAGGTTAGATGAATTCACAAGGCAACAATCGGGTAATCGATCGACTTATTGAGTGTCAAATCTTACTGAGTCTTTAGGTTTGAGCATTTGCACCATTGGCGCATCAGGATTTCTTAAGTCAACCGAGGCAATCTGACTAGAATCCGGGTGGTTTGGCAGTTTCCGCAGCTTGTCCAGCACACTAAGTTGGTAGCTGAATCGAGGAGTGTAAGCACCAAATTGCACGGTTCCCAACTCAGTTTTAAGAATTAAATTGCTTGGATCACGCCAATCAATTTCAGAAACTTTAACTGGGCTTCGGCGCACACTCTGGTACAACTTACTCCAGAAATGCCGGTATTGTTCCGGGTTGCCAATTATCTTTAACTCAGGCAACTTCAAAGACTGATTGACCATTGTGTAGCTTTCTAGTGGAATCCAGATACCGCTCTCGTCCAGCAGCCCTACCTTTGCTCCGGGAGACTTTAGGGAGGCATTAGGAACGGGAAGAGCGATCGCCACAGGATAGCGCTCCTTGAGCTGCACCGTTAGGCTGGGGGAGAACAACGGGAACAACTGCCGATTCACCGTCACTTCCTCCAGAATTGGCAGTCTGGACTTGAGTCCATCGGCGATCGTCCGGGGTTCGAGGCGCAGTAGTGATTCGGGGTAAGAGATGGGCAGCAGAGATCGAACTCTTTGAGCAGAAACCGATCGATTGCCTGAAATCTTGATTTGCTCCGGCTGGCGAATCACCCAAATAGGTGAGGTCGCTATCCACACTGTTCCCCCCGCCAGCCCACTCACCGCTAGAACCCTCCAGCACGCTTGGAGAAACTTTGCCTGCCTTTTCTGGCGTAGTTCTTGTCGCCGTTGAGCCAACTCTGTTTGGGAAACCGTTTCAATACTGCTAGTCATGCCAATCACTGCGCGTTGGGTTGCGCCAACCCAGCTTGCTCTTCCCCATTTAAGCACTCATCCTGGTCTATAAAAGTCGAATCTGGGAAATTGCCTGCCTCAACTGGTTGCCTCCTGTAGCTGGATAGCCACCCGTTCGCCAAACTCTGGGTCGGTGTTAGCCAACCCCAAAAGTTGGACGTACTCCTGACGAGTCAAGCCAGTTTTTTCGATAATGGTCAAGGCTTCGGCTTCGATCTCTTGCTCAATTCGCAGCGACTCGGATTCAGTTTCTGCGCCCTGGAGCGATCCCTCGCGACGATCGATCAGAGCCACAACCTGCAAACAAGCGCTGACAAACTGATTCACTTTCTCAGAGGGAATATTGCTAGAGTCAGCGCCGTAGGGAGTTGGGCGATCAGGCAGGCTTTGGGGTGGCGTAAGCTCTTGGGCCCAGCCTGGGCTTGACCAGCCCAATACCAGAGCGATCGCAAGGCACAGAATTAATCTCCAGAAGCGATCGATCGTGGGCATGGCGGAGAGTGTCACCTCAAGAAGCTGGTTGAAGAGAACTTTCAAGCCGAAAGATAGGTATAGCGGCTGAGACTGCTTTCGTAATTTTGCAGCAGCAATTGAGATTCTTGAATTGTGATGCGGTTCTCCTGGAGCGCTTGCTCAGTTTGCTGACGAATGCTCTCAATTAAATCTTCTGAATCGTATTGCACGTAGCCCAGCACTTCCTTCATCGTGTCGCCCTTGACCACGTGTTCGATCTGGTAGCCTTTGGGGGTGAGGTGGATGTGGATGGCGTTGGTATCGCCAAACAAGTTGTGCAGGTTGCCCATGATCTCCTGGTATGCACCATTCAAGAACATTCCCAGATAGTACGGCTCGTTCGGCTTAAGGGGATGCAGTTCCAGGACAGATTTCACGTCTCGCAGGTCGATGAACTGGTCGATCTTGCCGTCACTGTCGCAGGTGAGGTCGGCCAGCGTTCCCCGTTTGGTCGGCTCCTCATCCAGGCGGTGGATCGGCAGGATCGGGAAGAGTTGGTCGATCGCCCAGCTATCCGGTGCAGACTGGAACACCGATAGGTTGATGTAGTAGATCGAGGCCATGATCTTTTCCAGATCTTCCAGGTCATCGGGGACGTATTCCTGCTGCCGGACGATCGTCAAAATTTTCGCACAGCAAGACCAGTAGAGCCGCTCGGCCCTAGCTCGTTCTGGAATGCCCAAATAGCCAAAGTTAAACAGACTGATGGCTTCTTCTTTGAACTGGGTTGCGTCGTGGTAGACCTCTTGATAGTTCTCGTCAGTAAGGGATTCGTAGGCTTCGTAGAGGTTGCGGATGACTAGATGCTCGGCTTCCTCCAGAGGTTCCGGCGTGGCGCAGGGAGCATCGCTCGTACCCAGTACATCAAACACCAACACAGATTGGTGGGAAGCGATCGCCCGTCCGCTTTCGCTAACCAGCGTAGGGGCGGGAATCTTGCGCTCGGCACAGGCTTCCTTGATGGCGGCAACAACATCGTTAGCATAGTTCTGGATGTTGTAGTTTTTGGAGGCGTAGAAGTTGGTTTTGGAGCCGTCGTAGTCCACACCCAAGCCGCCGCCCACATCAAGATACTTCATGTCTGCCCCCAGCCGAGCCAGTTCGCCGTAGATCTGTCCCGCTTCCCGAAGGGCGTCTTTGAGAACGGCGATCGAGGAAATCTGAGAGCCAATGTGGAAGTGCAATAGCTGGAGCGATCCCAGCATATCGGCAGCGCGGAGTTCTTCGACTGCGTTCAGGATTTCGGGAATCGTCAGACCAAACTTAGCCCGATCGCCGGCCGAAATACCCCAGTGGCCCATGCCTTTGGTACTCAGCTTGGCCCGCACACCTAAGATAGGCTGGATGCCCAGTCTACGGCCGGCTGCGATCGCTAGTCCCACTTCTTCGGCCTGCTCCAGCACAATGATCGGCGTTTTGCCCAGGCGTTGAGCCAAGATTGCCGTCTCAATATATTCCCGATCCTTGTAGCCATTGCAGATCAGCAGCGCTCCGGGCGTGTTCAGACTGGCCAAAGCAATCATCAATTCTGGCTTGGAGCCTGCTTCTAAACCAAACTGGTAGGGCTGCCCAAAACGAACTAAAGCCTCAACTAGGTGACGCTGCTGGTTGCACTTGACCGGAAACACGCCGCGATAAACCCCAGGATAGTTGTAGCGGGCGATCGCCTTGGAAAAAGCTGCATTCAACCGAGCAATTCGGTCTTCCAAAATATCCGAGAAGCGAAGCAGCAACGGCAAGCCCAGATTGCGCTGCTTCAATCCGTTCACCAGTTCAAACAAGTCAAGAGAACCGCCATGATCACCCTGCGGTGACACTGTGACGTGTCCGGCAGCGTTGATAGAGAAGTAAGGTTCTCCCCAGCCTGTGATCCGGTAAAGTTCCTCACTGTCTTCGATCGTCCAGGCCGGGGACGCTGATGAAACAGACGCTGATGAAGTAGAACTTTGAGCGCTTGTCTGAGCGCTTGTCTGAGCTACAGAGTTTTGAGCGAGTGCAGCAGGCTGAGAGATTGATTCGGGTAAGGTCGATCGACCTTTAGCTAGTCCTTCCGAGGTGGATCTGGACTGCGATTCCTCCCGCTCAAACTTTGTCCCCAACGAGCGTTTACCCATCTTCCCCTGCCTCTTCTCGCTTAACGAAGTGTCAGTGTATCGCATCCGTCCTGGAGTTGGCGCAGTGACGGAAGCTGAAGTAGACAGAATCAGCCCAAAGGAGCAAATGAAATCAGCCCAAAGG
The DNA here is from genome assembly GCA_036703905.1 of Thermosynechococcaceae cyanobacterium. GTDB lineage: Bacteria > Cyanobacteriota > Cyanobacteriia > Leptolyngbyales > Leptolyngbyaceae > DATNQR01. The sequence goes on along the minus strand of DATNQR010000671.1, from coordinate 4,089 downwards.
GTCAAGTGGATCAGTCGATTCCGGCGGCTCGTCTAATTCAATTGAGGTGGGCGCGATCGGGGGCGTGAAAGGAGGGGTGGGTGGAGAGGCAAGGGTAGGGGGCAGAGCACTGGCTTCTGGGATGGGTTCTGCTTCGATGCCCAGTTGGTCTTTGGCAGTGGAAAGGACGGAGGCTAAACTGGTTTTGCCCGCACCTAGCAAAGTTTGCCCAGTGGCGCTGAGAAGCCGATCGGGACTGGGACGCTCAAAGTTGTTCAGCCATTCCCGAAAGCCATAGCCTGATCGATAGCCTGTCTTCCAAATCCATTCCCCTGCCACCAGCACCAGACAAATGACCAACCACAGCAAATAGCCCGTTTCCTTGAGAATAGCCCAGGTGACAGCTCCTGTCTTTTGATAAGTTGCGGCAGTTTCGGGAGCCGCGATCGACTGCCACACCTTAGTTGCCTGGGTTTGAATTTGGTTACTCATAGCGCTTTAACCTAAGAATTTGAATTACCCGATATTATGCTACTGCGGCTCGTAACCATTGTTTGAAGCAGAATTTATCAGGACTTTCTGGACGGTTGAAGTTCGGTTATTTACCCCTCAACCGGATTTACCTTTAGAAAGACTTGCCGCAGTATGGATGTATGGTAATATCGGTGACTGAAATAGCCGCCTGTGCTTGGTGCGGACAGCAACACGCCGTATTAAGTGACCTCCGAGCGGCAGTTCAGCGAAGCATTTGAAAAACTCAATCATGGTTAAGAATAGTATGAGTCAGCAGGTTCTCCCTTCGATGGGCAAGCTGCAACGTCAAGTCCGATCGCTAGTAGATTCTAAGCTTCTGAAGCCCAGTGATAGCCTTTGGAAAATTGCATTGCTTTACGGAGACGAGTGGGCATTTTGGAAGCAGGAGCTACTAGCTTTCGATTTCACAATGCAAGATCCAGTAAGCGATTTGTTGGCTGTGGAAAGCTGGGAAGACGCTGAATAAAACAGAAGCCCACAAACTACAGGCAACTTGACAGGGCATGAATCAAGTCTTTAGCAGTTCGATAGCGATCGAGCGGCCGCAGCGCAGTGGCCCGCTCGATCGTCTGGCGTAGGCGAGGTTCTATGGCGGCGTGCTTTGCTACTAAACGGTAGCCATCAGCAAGTCGCTTGTAGAAACTTTGTGGATGCTCCCCGGTCAGTAAGAAGACTAGAGTAGAGCCGATCGCGTACAAATCAGACTGTGGTACGGGTCGTCCTCTGGTTTGCTCTGGAGCGCTATAGCCTTCTGCACCAATGCGAGTGCCTGAATGCACCCCTGCTGCCTTAACCGCACCAAAGTCCAGCACCACAATACGATCGCTGAGAGCCTGCACCAGTAGATTACTCGGCTTGATGTCTCTGTGAATAATCGGCACAGGATGACTGTGAAGATAGTCTAGGATTTCGCAGGTTTGTACCATCCAGGCTATCGCTTGCCGAGGGGCGATCGTGCCCTGACTCTGCACCTGCTGCTCCAAGTTCTGCCCATGCACCAGTTCCATCACCAAATACTTTTTGCCCGCCTCCACAAAGAAATCGTGGAAGCGAGGAATGCCAGGATGAGCTAGTGCTTTCAAAATTCCCGCTTCTCGCTCAAATAGCTCCTGAGCTTTGGGAATTTTCGCCATGTCCGCGTTCATTTCCTTCAGGACTTGCAGGGTTCCTTTTGGCGCTGCCGGAGCGATCGCTGCTGGATTCCATACTAGGTAGGTGATGCCCATGCCGCCTTTGCCCAGAGTTCGCAAAACCTGGTACTGCCGAATTCTTTTCTCGACTCGGACAGGCTGACCGCAATGAATACAGAACAGATCTTGGGGTGAGTTACCCAGGTGAGTACAGGTGGATTGGCTTGTCCTCGATCTCGGCAGTAGCTGTGGAAGCTGCACAGAGGGCACAACAGACGGCACGGTGGAGGCTACCAAAATCTGAAATCTCAAGCGCGGCCCGCCTTGCGCTAACTGAAGCAAGCAGTCCTCCGTAAGTCGCTGCTGCAAAACGCGATCGCCTGCCAGAAATGTCCCGTTTGTGCTGTGGTTCAACACCTGCCACACGGGAGCAGGGGAATCTTCCAGTCGTCGCAGTTCTAGATGGTGACGAGAGACTCGTCGATCGCTTAGGACAATCTGGTTATCGGGCGCACGACCCACGCGAATTTTAACCTCACGGGAAAAGCGCCACTGTCGTACTGGAGCTGGGTTTTCAGGATGGAGTAAAGTCAGAACGATCATACACACGGGTGGCTCAGGACAATCGCTCAAACTACCGCAGGTGGGCTAGATCGGGCCGCACTTTAGCCCGGATGGCGATCGCTGTGATGTTGTCGTGACCGTTATAGCGATTGGCTAGATCGATCAACTGGCTTACGCCCTGCTCCAAGCTGGACTGGGAACTCAGTAACGGCTCTACATGGGTGCGGCAGTGCGTTTCCAACAAATCGTTATCCGTCAGCCCATCAGAGCACAGAAACAGCAGCGTGTCTTCGTTCAACTCTAGATACTGCACATCTGGCTTGATGAAGTGCTCGTCTCGCGGCCCCAATGCCTGGGTGAGTTGGTAAGCATCAGGACGGGCATAGGCAGTTTTTGCATCCACACCGCGCTCAATCTCCCGTTGTCCCACTTCGTGATCGGTGGTGAGTTGCTCCAGGCCGCGCTTGCGAGTGTAGCGGTAGAGGCGACTGTCGCCGACGTGGGCGATCGCCACTTCTGTATCTTGCACCAACGCCATTACCAGGGTTGTCCCCATACGCCCACTGCCGGAACGGGCGTTTTGCTGATTGATGTCGAAAATGGCTTTGTTGGCAAGCTGCACGGCGGCAGTCAGCACTTCCGGGCCGGGTAGGCTGGTGTAGCCTTCTTCCGAGAAGGGGCTATTCTGCCACTGCTCTTTGAAATAGCGACGCAGTGTATCCACAGCTAGAGCGCTGGCAATTTCTCCATCTGCCTGCCCGCCCATCCCATCGCACAGAACGTAGAGATTGCGAACGCGCACGGTGCGACCCGTGGGACTTTCCAGCTTGAGTACTTGGGTTTCAACGCCGTAGTAATCCTCATTGTGGGGTCGCTGTCGGCCGACGTCAGTGCGCCCCGCATCTTCCAGATTGAATAGCTGCATGGGCAGAACGATCGTCGGTTCGTTGTCGCTGCTCTCCTCGCTATCAAACTCTTCGTTTTCAAGTTCTGTGCTGTCGAAATCCGTACTGTCGAAATCTGCACTGTCGAAATCTGTACTGTCGAAGTTCGTTGGGTCGTTTGCATCCTTCCCTGGGAACGCTGCTGGGGGCAAAGAGGGAGAAACAGGTTCACTACCATTTATTGAAGGGGTTACGATGTCTAACATCTCGGTGGGAGTTGCTTTAGTGGCTTGGAGTTCATGGGCGATCGCCTCAATCCGCGATCGCAGGGCGGCAACTGTAACAATTCGCTGATCCTGAAGCTCTGAGAGCAGTACCGCAACTTTGTTGAGTTGAGTACATTGAGACTGGCTGAAGAAGGTTTGCCAGATGTCTCCCAAGTTTTGCAGCGTAGGTGCGTCAATCGAATTAGCGTCGATCGCATTGGTGTAAAGGCGTTGCAGGCAGAAGGCCTGGTCTTCATCAACCCGCAGGTTTTCTAGTTGCAGCAAACTTTGGGAACAGCCGAAGGGTTCCAAAGCTTCCCACAGTTCCACCATTTCGTAGAGCCAGTAAAGCACCTGCAAGGAGGGAAGGGGAAGTTCTGCGGTTCTCCAGAGATCTAGCAAAAGCGGCAGATGGGTACGGTCTTCCAGGATCAAAACCTGCTGTTGTCCCTGTTGCCATGCGTCCTGAATCACAGGGAGCGCTTGGTGGAATTTACCGCGCAGGGCCAGGTAGGGCTTAGCGATCGTGGGAATCGATAGTAGTTTGACAATCTCAGACTCTTCTGGCTCGTCATCTGGATCAATCTCTGCGCCCTGCACGCTGACGGTGGGCGTGTCTTTCTCGATCAGTACTTCCAGCAGCGAGGGCTGAAACGGCTGACAGTCGAGCACTTTAAATTGTGTGGACTGGAACTGTCTGGACTGGGAGCGTGTTGCCTGGGTGTCGCGTTT
>DATNQR010000670.1:0-4107 GCA_036703905.1 Thermosynechococcaceae cyanobacterium | reverse complement strand
ACCAACTCCAGCACGGGCACGGCTCAGGCGAACCTGAACGATCGCGCTCAGATCCAGCAGCAGCGAGCCAAGCTGGATGACAAAATTGCTGATCGAGTCGAACAAGCGAGTGTCGAAGGGCGACCTGTTGACCTGCAACTTTCTGGGGCCGAGGTCAATGATCTGTTTACCTCAGAACTGACGCGCAAAACGGCCACTAAGCTGGGCAGTGCAGTCAAAGGCATCAACACCACCATCAAGGAAGGCAGAGTGGAGAGCGGTGCAGTGGTGAACCTGGCAGAAGTGCCCCTAGAGCAACTGTCCCAGGGAGAGCGATCGACTCTAACCAAAGTGATTGCTGCCTTTCCTGATTTGAAGCAACGCACAGTTTATGTGGGAATCGAAGGCAAGCCGATCGTGCAGAATGGCCAGGTGCGGCTGGATGCCAACACGCGGCTACGCTTGGGCGATCTCAGCTTCACGCCGGAGCAAATTGCCCAACGTCTCGGTGTCCCAGAGAATAAAGTGCGGCAGCAGATTGAGCTTGAACTGAAGCTGGGTCGGCTAAAGGTGAGCGACCTGGAATGGGTGGACGATCGGGCTGTAATTCGCGGAATGCCTGATTAGCCCGACCTTTAGCCTACCCAGCTGTCAATTCTCTGAACACTACAGCACCCTCAGATAATCCTGGGCAATCGCGGCAATGCGATCAGCGCAATCAAGTCCATTGATGATCTTTCGCGCTGTGTAGAAATCTTCGCCAAGATAATCCGTCAGGCTCACCCCCGTGAACGTGCCGTCTCGCATTCCCACCACGAGAACTTGAGCGGCGATCGCTGGCTCGGCCACCTGCTCTGGATGGGTCAGCAAATCCAGATTTAGCCGTCCGCTCCAGTCGGCATAGTTAATTCGTCCCGTTAGCTGCACAAAGCCACGTCCTTTGAAGCGGGGGCCATCTCCTGGCTCGGTGTTCCCCAGGTCGTGCCGGCCTTCGTATTCCCAGCCGCTTGCAAACTCCTCCATCCATTGCCCCAAACCCGACTCATGTTCTGCTGTTGCCAAGATGTAGGCGACGTGGGCGGGATTGCTGATGTCAGCCTTGCTGCACTCTTGCAGGATCAGGGGTACGGTAGCACTGGCGAAAGCTCGGATGTCTGGAGTGGGAATGGAGGCCACAATGCGATCGATACTGTAGGTTCTGCCCCCCACTTCCACCGTAGGAGAATTTGCCGCAAGCTGCTCAGAGGTCGGGTTTTGGATGGGCTTTTTCAGTAGTGCTGACCACGTAACCGCCCCTACAACGCCGTCAGCCACCAGTCCATTCGCTTTTTGAAACTCGATCACCTTTGCTTCAGTATTTCTGCCGAACTGCCCATCGATCGTTATTCCCAGCGCTTGTTGCAGCTCTTTCACGCTGTCTGCAAGCGCTGGGTAGTCGATTCCATCTCGGTAGCGCAACGTTGGAAGCTCTGTTGAAAGCTTTTTGGTGGCCATAGTCTCCGTAGCCGTAGTTTTAGTAGCCATAGTTGGTTCCTTGGTGAATGAAGGGAAGCTCGATCGCAGATCCTCTCAACTTTTCTCACTGCTTCCATTTTCTCTACTACAGGAGCGAAAGCAAAATTTCGCCTTTGGGAGATGTGAACTTGAGCCACAACTGCTACGCTCTTTCCCGTTTGCTCCATCTCTGCTCGATCGAATTGCAGCTCAACCTGTTTCAATGAAGAAGGCTGAGAACGAGCGGGAGAAGAACCCATGGAAGTGATTCCGGCGATCGATTTGCTCGAAGGGCGCTGTGTGCGGCTGTATCAAGGCGACTACGAGCAAGCGGAGACCTTTGATGAAAATCCGGTGGCAGTGGCGCGGCAATGGGCTGATCAGGGCGCATCACGCTTGCACGTCGTTGATCTGGATGGTGCAAAGGCAGGACAGCCAGTGAACTTGCAGGCGATCGAGGCGATCGTCCGGGCGGTGGATATACCTGTGCAGGTGGGCGGCGGCTTGCGAGATCGCGGTCGCGTGGCGGCCTTGCTGAAGCTGGGCGTACGACGGGCGATTTTGGGAACTGTGGCGGTGGAGCAACCCGACCTAGTGCGGCAACTGGGTCAGGAATTTCCAGGGCAGATTGTAGTGGGCATTGATGCCCGCAGGGGCAAGGTGGCGACGCGGGGTTGGTTGGAAACTTCCGAAGTCACCGCAATAGACTTGGCTCAACAAATGGCTAACTTCGGCGTTGCTGCCCTCATCTATACCGACATTCACCGCGACGGAACCCTGCAAGGGCCAAACCTAGAGGCGCTGCGAGAACTGGCCGGCAGCATAGAAATTCCAGTAATTGCTTCTGGCGGAGTTAGCTCCATCACCGATTTGCTGAGTCTGCTGGCGCTGGAACCGATCGGCGTGACGGGGGCGATCGTCGGCCGCGCCCTTTACACCGGGGACATCTCGCTCAAATCAGCAATTCGAGCCGTGGGTTCGGGTCGCTGGCAAGACATCCCGCCTGATTTTGGTTCCTCGGCCTTGGCCTGATGCTCATTCTCCACCTTTTTACCTCATCCGATTTCTTGAGTGTGATTTAGTAATTATGTACTATAATTGCGGCTAAGGAGGCAACTGCTCAACGGCGGTTCCTCTGTTCTGGTTTGAAGAAATCCTGGACGATCGCCTGTCCCCAGTCGCCATGCCTCCTCTCTCTCCCGGCACTCTGCTGCATAACCGCTACTGCATCGTGGGTGTAGCCGCTCAGGGGCGCCTGGGACAAACCTATCTGGCGCGGGATCAAAGGCGATCGGAAGCCCTGTGCGTCCTGAAGGAGTTCACCTTGCCGCCCCTGGAACCGCAGAAGTTAAGGCTGCTCCAACAGCGCTTCCAGGTAGCTGCGGCTGCTCTCTACAAGCTGAACCATCCCCAACTGCCCCGCTATCAGGTACTCATTTTTGAGGGCGATCGAGGCTATTGGGTGCGGGAATATATTGAAGGCAAGGACTACGGAACGCTTCTAGCAGAACGAGGAGCATTTTCTGAAGCCGAGGTGTTGCACCTGTTGGAGTCTTTGCGACCTGTGCTGGACTACCTACATCAGCAGGGCATGATTCACCGAGATGTGTCTTTAGAGAACTTGATTCTGCGCGATCGCAACCCGCTGCCCGTGCTGATCAACTACGGGCTGGTACAGGAACTCATTGCCCAGTTGCAGGCAGCGACCCGCAAATTTAGACCTAGCCCGGCTGACCCTGAAACAGACTGGAAGGCCCTAACTGAGGTGACGATCGCTCTCCTGAGTGGCACTACCCATCCAGTGGGCGATCGTGAAGCCAGGGCTAGGCTCCTGGCAGATTCAACCTTCACTCAACTACTGCGCCCAAAACATTCCCAATCCACAGTTTCCCACCCTGCCCCAACTCGCCAAAATCCTCGCCAAAATCAGCGATCCAGACAAGTCAATCAACCGACTCGATCGGATGCCCCCAGTCCTTCACCAAGCAAATTTCTGACTCGACCAGCCCTGTCAGCCGATCCCCTCTCATCGGCGGCTCTAGTAGTGTCGCTTTTGGTATTGGTGACGGTTGCGTCTCTTCGAGTTCTGTCGGGAAACCCCGCTAAGCTGGAGCCGCCGCCTGCCGCTAGTGGTTCTGTCGCGCCCGTTGCTTCTCCTTCAGCCGCTACTCCCAAACCGGACGCGCTGCCCGTACCCACGCCACCGCCCCCACCCATGGGAGGAGACGAGGAACCCGCCAAACTGGAAGCGTTCCATGCAGCAATTCCAGACGCTCTGCGCGATCGACGGCTTCAGCTAGGCATTGACCTTTCCTTTTTCGTGAAGCTGGCGGACGATGGGTTCTACGGCAAGTTTCCCGAACTGAAGCGCCGTAAGCTGGGCAAAGAGGCGCTGGAAAAGTATCGATCGGAGTGGAACACGATCGCCGCCAGCCTGCTGGATAAGCTGCAAGCCCTCACCCCAGAGACTCGCGGCAAACTGGGAACCTACCAGCGCTCTAACTACGACCAGTGGGTTAAGACGATCGGCGAACCCCGTCGCCAAAAGCTGGATGATGTGACCGATCGCCGCTTCTATGAACTGTTCCCAGAGCAGAAGGACAAGCCCCAAAATCCTCGCACCTTCGGGCAAAT
>DATNQR010000669.1:0-2466 GCA_036703905.1 Thermosynechococcaceae cyanobacterium | reverse complement strand
GGTGACGGTTGATCGCGCTGTACCAAAAGCGCTGATAGACGAAGTGATCGTAGGCTTCTCAGGGGTGGCTATCATCAGTTAATTCCTTAATTCCTTAAGAGGATCTAGAGGGGCAGTTCAGCCGTAACCCGACGAATTGTTATAGCCATAGCCTCATAGGTTAGGACGAGGCAGGGGTGTTGCCCCCGCAAATCCAGTGTCCTGAACGCCTTACTAGAGCTATGCCTAGAGCTATAAATGAACGCATAGCCGATCGATAGCCGCTCTGTAATTGAGCTTGGCTCTCAGGAAGGTAGCACTCGATCGCAAGTTGGTAAATCTAGCAACAGGTTGATTCCTTCCTGGCACTTCCCAGATGGCAGTTCCCAGATGGCATCAGCCCTAATTTAGGAAGGCGTGTGCTTCAACCAACTCAAAAGATCAACTTCGGTAATCCGTACTGGGGGATTTAGCACTCGTCAGGGTAGAGTGCTAAATTCTTAGATGGAGAATTGAGCAAGGAACCATGGCAAAAATTGTTGTCTTCAATGACGAGGCACGGCAGGCGCTGGAGCGCGGCGTGAATGCTTTGGCGGATGCGGTGCGAGTCACCCTCGGCCCCAAAGGTCGCAATGTGCTGCTGGAGAAGAAGTTCGGCGCACCCCAGATTGTCAACGACGGCGTAACGATCGCCAAAGAAATTGAACTCGAAGATCCCCTAGAAAACACTGGCGCGTCCCTGATCCGGGAAGTTGCCTCCAAGACGAAAGACTTGGCAGGCGATGGCACAACTACAGCTACAGTGCTAGCCCAGGCGATGATCCGAGAAGGCATGAAAAACGTGGCAGCGGGAACCAACCCCGTAGCCCTGCGGCGCGGCATTGAGAAAACGATCGCCAAGCTAGTTGAAGAAATTGCTGCTGTGGCCAAGCCTGTCGAAGGCAACGCGATCGCTCAGGTAGCCACTGTCTCTTCTGGCAACGATGAAGAAGTGGGCGCGATGATCGCTGAAGCGATGGATAAAGTCGGGCGGGACGGCGTAATTACTGTGGAAGAGTCCAAGTCCCTCAGCACCGAAATGGAAACGGTGGAAGGGATGCAGATCGATCGTGGCTACATCTCTCCCTACTTCGTCACCGATGCCGAGCGGATGTTGGCCGAATACGAGAACGCCTTCATTCTGCTGGTGGACAAGAAAATCAGCTCCATTCAAGACCTGATCCCTACCCTGGAGAAAATCGCTCGCTCTGGTCAGCCGTTGCTGATCATTGCTGAGGATGTGGAAGGGGAAGCTCTGGCAACCCTGGTTGTTAACCGGCTGCGGGGCGTGCTGAACGTGACCGCCATCAAGGCCCCCGGCTTTGGCGAACGCCGCAAAGCGATCCTGCAAGACATCGCTGTGCTGACGGGTGGACAGGTGGTTTCTGAAGACATTGGTCTGAGCCTGGACAATGTGGAACTGGAAACCCTCGGCCGCGCCCGCAAGCTCACTATCACTAAAGATTCCACGACGATCGTTGCGGACATGGCCAACAAAGCCGACATCGACAAGCGCGTGACCCAACTGCGGCAAGAGCTTGATCGCACTGACTCTGACTACGATAAAGAAAAGCTGACGGAGCGAATCGCCAAAATGGTTGGCGGCGTGGCAGTGATCAAGGTTGGCGCAGCTACCGAAACCGAACTGAAAAACCGCAAGCTCCGCATTGAAGACGCTCTCAACGCTACCAAAGCTGCTGTGGAAGAGGGTATCGTTCCTGGAGGCGGCACAACCTTGATTCACCTAGCGGTTAAGATCAGCGACTTCAAGCACAGCTTGAGCGCTGAAGAAGCGATCGGCGCAGATATTGTGATCAAAGCCCTGGAAGCACCTTTGCGGCAGATCGCTGACAACTCCGGTGTAGAAGGCACTGTTGTAGTCGAGAAAGTGCGTGGTCTAGACTTCAACGTTGGCTACAATGCCCTCACGAACCAATATGAAGACCTAGTCGCTGCTGGAATTGTCGATCCTGCTAAGGTCGTGCGATCGGCTTTGCAAGACGCGGCATCGATCGCTGGCATGGTACTCACCACTGAAGCCCTCGTAGTAGAAAAGCCTGAACCGAAGTCTGCTGGCGGTGGTGCTCCCGACATGGGCGGTATGGGCGGCATGGGTGGTATGGGCGGCATGGGCGGTATGGGCGGTATGGGCGGCATGATGTAGTCTCGCTCAGAGCAGGAACGCTGAGAACCTGTTGGAACTCGATCGCTAGGGCTGCGTCAATGGTCAGAACCTCCCGATCGAGTTTCCTACTTGTGAAGTCCCTTACCCATTTCTCAAACAACCTTAAATTAGGCAGACCGTCTTAGGACGGTCTGTTTTTGTGCAAGGGAATCTGCCGTGACTCTAAGCTACTGGTGCGTCAATTGACTGTTAATCTCTCTCGCGATCGTCCTGCCGCCCAACCCCACCACTCAGGCGCATCGCAAAGGAGAGTGATAATATAC